>NZ_JBEPBI010000068.1:0-37769 GCF_040299045.1 Streptomyces sp. NPDC001027 | reverse complement strand
GGGGCGGGTGGGGTCGGGGGGGGGGGGGGGCCCGGGGGGGGGGGGGGGGGGGGGGGGGGGGGTGGGGCGCCCGGTCCCCCCGCCCCCGGCCCCCACAAGCGGTCAGCGGCGGCCGGCCGCCGTCTCGGCCCGGCGGGCGGGGTCGACCGCGGGTCCGCCGCGACGGACGACGCTGGATCCGGTGCGCAGGACGCCGGCGCCCACGGCGGTGGTCACGCACAGCAGGGTCAGCAGGACGAAGGCGTGGTCGAGGGCGACCAGGTGGGTCAGCCAGCCGATCACGGCCGGGCCGGCGAGCATGCCGACGTAGCCGAGGCCGGCGACACGGGAGACGTTGGTTCCGGCGGCGGAGGGGTCGGCGTGCCCGGCCGCGCTGAACAACTGCGGGACGCAGCCGGACAGGCCGAGGCCGAACAGCGCCCAGCCGGTGAACACGGCCCACATCGACGGGCCGATGGTCACGAGGGTGATGCCGACGGCGGCCACGGCCGCGCCGTTTCGCAGGATCGCCAGGGAGCCGAACCGGGCGGCGATCCGGTCGGCGAGCAGCCGTCCGACGGTCATGGCCGCGGCGAAGGCGCCGTACGCGAAGGCCGCCGCACCGGCGGACGCACCCATGACGTCCTTCAGGTGCAGGGCGCTCCAGTCGTTGGCGGCGCCCTCGCACAGCATCACCATCAGGGCCAGTACGGCCAGCGTCCAGACCCGGCCCGTGCTGCCGCCGCCCTCGGCGGGCGGCGCCGTCCCGGCCTCCTCGGCGGCCCCCGCGGTCTCGCCGGCGGGAGCGGCAGGCAGCAGACCGCGGGCCGCGACCAGGGCCACCACGACGCCCATCGCCCCCATGGCGGCCATGGCCGCGGCCGGGTTCAGGCCGGCGCTCGCGGCGCCTGCTCCGGCGAGCGCGGCGAGGACCCCGCCGACGGAGAACGTGGCGTGGAAACCGGACATGACGGGGCGGCCGTACGCCTTCTCCACGTGCACGGCGTGGGCGTTCATGCTCACGTCCAGGCAGCCGTTGCAGAGCCCGAAGACGAGCAGCGCGGCGGCCAGCGTCCACGGGTCGTGGGCGAGACCGGGCAGGAACAGCGTCGTGCCGCAGAGGACGCCGCCGGCCGGCGCCACGGTGCGGGCGCCGAGGCGGTCGGTCAGCGGGCCCGCCACCTGCATGCCCACGAAGGCTCCGAGCCCGAGCACCACCAGCAGACCGCCGAGCGTGGCATGGCTGACGCCCGTGCGCTCCTCGATCTCGGGGATGTGCACCACCCAGGTGCCCAGCAGGGTGCCGTACAGGACGAAGTAGACATAGGTCGCCACGCGGGCGGCTCGCAGGGAACGTTCCATGCCGCTCAGCGTAACGAACATCTTGCGTGTTTGAAAAGCGGGCTAACGAACAAGTTGATTGTTCGTTTCCGGGTGGTGTTCAATCGCGGCATGAGCAACGCAGACCGGCACGGGCTGATCGCCAAGGTCGTCAGGGACTCCGGAGCGGCCACGGTCCAGGAACTGGCCGAACTGACCGGCGCCTCGGAGATGACCGTCCGGCGCGACCTCGACGCCCTCGCCGCCCAGGGCGTCCTCGAACGCGTCCGCGGAGGCGCGCGCACCCTGCTGCTCCGCGGCGAGGAACCCCCCTTCGCGCTGCGCTCCCACGAGGCGGTCGACGTCAAGCGCCGGATCGCCGCCGAGGTGTGCGCCCTCATCGCCGACGGCGAGAGCGTCCTGCTGGACAGCGGCACCACCTGCCTGGAGGTCGCCCGGCTCCTGCGTGAACGGCCCGTCACCGTGATGCCCCTGTCCCTGCAGGCCATCCACCTGCTCGGCGGGACGCCCGGCCAGGCCACACTGGTCGTGCCCGGCGGGCAGCCCCGCGCCGCCGAGGGAGCCCTCACCGGCCCCCTCGCCCTCGCCTCCCTGGCCGCCCTGCGCTTCGACACCGCCGTCATCGGGTGCTGCGGGCTGACCGCAGCCGACGGTCTGACCGCCTACGACCTCGACGACGCCGCGGTGAAGAAGGCGGGCATCGCCTCCGCCCGCCGTGTCGTCGCGGCCGCCGACGGCAGCAAGCTCGGCCACACCGCCTACGCCTACGTCGGACCCGCCGCCCTCCTGGACGTCCTCGTCACCGACACCGGCGCCGCCGCCGACGAAGTCGCCGCATTCGAGGCCGGCGGCACCGTCGTCCGGACCGTCTGACGGACCTCCCGGCCTCGCGGCGTCACCCCGCCGACGTCCGCAGGAGCGAGGCGGCCTTCTCGCCGATCATGATGGCGGGAGCGTTCGTGTTCCCGGTGACGAGGGTCGGCATGATCGACGTGTCCGCCACGCGGACGTTGTCGAGCCCGTGCACCCGGAGTTCGTGGTCGACGACCTTGCCCATCATGCAGGTGCCCGACGGGTGGTAGAAGGAGAAGGACTGCGTGCGGACGAAGTCGTCGATGTCCTGGTCACGGTCCGACGCGGGGGCCAGTCCGGCGTCGGCGGCCGTGCGCAGGTCCGACTGCAGCACGGCCGTCAGCCGCTGCTCGCGGGCGATGCGCATGCACAGCCGGACGCCCTCCCGCAGCCGCCTGCGGTCGTCGGGGTCGGCGAGGTAGTTGTGGAAGATGCGCGGCTTGGCGTACGGGTGGGAATGCCGCAGCCGCACCGAGCCACGGCTCGCGGGCCGCGCGACATACGGACCGAACGACATGCCCGGCTCGAGCGGCGCGGCCAGACCCTCGTCACGGACGATGCCCAGCGCGGCGTGGACCTGGATGTCCGGAGCGGGCACGTCGTCGCCGGAGCTGAAGAAGCCGCCGACCTCGTTCCAGGCCATCGGACCGGCGCCCTGCTCGCGCAGGAGCCGCTCCTCCGCGGAGGTGTCCGGACCCAGGAGCGGTTCGGCGTCGCTGAAGAAGCTGATGAAGCACCCGGTGTGGTCCTGCATGTTCCGGCCGACGTCCGGCAGGTCGTGCAGGGGGGTGATGCCGCCCGCGGTCAGTTCGTCGGCGGGCCCGACACCGGACTGCAGGAGCAGGTGGGGCGAGTTGTAGGCCCCGAGGGACAGCACGATCTCACGGTCGACCCGGATCGTCCGGACGGCGCCGAGGTGGTCGACCTCCAGGCCCGCGGCCCGTGAGCCGTCGAAGACGAGGCGCAGAGCGGTCGTCGAGGGCAGCACGGTGAGGTTCGGACGGCCCGCGGCCGGCTCCAGGAACGCGATCGCGCTGCTGCACCGCAGGCCGCCCCGCTGCGTGACCTGGTGATAGCCCACGCCCTCCTGCTCGGCTCCGTTGAAGTCGGAGTTGAGCTTGTGCCCCGCGTCCTGGGACGCCTCGACCCACGCCGTCAGCAGCGGGTGGACGGAGCGGGGGTCACTGACGGTGAGGGGGCCGCCGACGCCGTGGAAGTCGTCGGCGCCGCGCTCGTTGTCCTCGGACTTCTTGAAGAACGGCAGGACGTCGTCGTATCCCCAGCCCGGGTTGCCGAGCCGCTCCCAGGTGTCGTAGTCGTAGCGGTGACCGCGCACGTACAGCATCGTGTTCATCGAGCTGGTGCCGCCGATCACCCGCCCGCGGGGCAGATAGGCGCGCCGCCCGCCGAGCCGCGGCTCGGGCTCTGTCCCGAAGTCCCAGTCGAACTGTGTCTTGAGCTGCTGCGAGAACAGCGCAGGGATCTCGAAGAGGCGGCCCCGGGCCGGCGGCCCCGCCTCGATCAGCGCGACCGTGACATCGGGATCCTCGGACAGCCGGGCCGCGACCGCGCAGCCGGACGAGCCGGCCCCGACGACGACGTAGTCATACGCTTCCCTGTCCATTGCGCCTCCGTGGAGCTTCGTCGCCGGATCGGCGTGCGGTGGTTCCTGGTGAGGCTAGGGACGCCGGACCTGCTCAGCCCATGCACGAAGTGAGCGACTCGGGCGGCAGCCGTTACTCATTCCGTGCATGTGCCGCATCCGTGCCGCTGCTTAGGCTCGTTTCGGAAACACCGCCGCAAAGAGGGGCCCCGACTCATGTCCGACCCGGTCCGTGATGACTACACACCCCCCGAGCTGCGGCCCGAGGCCCTCGTCTCACCCGGCGCCGCCGAGGAGATCGGCACAGACGTCCTGATCATCGGCTCCGGCATGGGCGGGTCCGCGCTGGCCTGGGCGCTGAAGGACTCCGGTCTCGACGTGCTCGTCGTGGAGCGGGGCCGTTTCCTCCCCCGGGAACCGCAGAACTCGCAGCCGGCCGAGATGTACCTCAAGGGCCGGTACAAGAACGCCGGCCAGTGGTACGACGGCGCCAACGGCAGACCGTTCGCACCCGGCGTGTACTACTGGGTGGGGGGAAACACCCGCTTCTACGGCGCCATGCTGCCCCGCTTCCGGCGCAGCGACTTCACCGAGGTGCAGCACCACGAGGGCGTCTCGCGCGCCTGGCCCTTCGACTACGACGACCTGGAGCCCTTCTACACCGCGATGGAGGAGCTGCTCCAAGTGCACGGGCAGACCGGCGAGGACCCGACCGAGCCGCCCCGCTCCAAGCCCTACCCGTATCCGGCGCTCCGGCACGAACCGGAGATCGAGCGGTTCTCCCGGTCGCTGCGCAGGCAGGGCCTGCACCCGTTCCACACGCCGAACGCCCTGAACGTCGAGACGCAGGCCGATCGCGCCGCCGTGACGACCGCCGACGGCTGCCCGGACGAGACGGGCAGGAAGTCCGACGCGGAGAACCGGCTCCTCCTCCCCGCGCTGCGCGACGGCGTGAACATCCTCACGGGCGCTCAGATCACCCGACTGATCACCTCGCCCGACGGCCGCAGGATCGTCGCCGCCGAGGCACGGCACGCGGGCCGCACCCTCCGTATCAACGCCAGGTCCTTCGCCCTCGCCGCAGGCGCCGTCAACTCGGCCGCGCTGCTCCTTCGCTCGGCCGACGAGGCGCACCCCCGGGGTCTCGCCAACTCGTCGGATCTGCTCGGCCGCAACTACATGGTCCACAACAGCACGTTCTTCGTCGGGGTCAACCCCTTGCGGACCAACCCCACGAAGTGGCAGAAGACGCTCGGCCTGAACGACTTCTACGAAGCCGGACCGGGCACGCGCTTCCCGCTCGGCAACCTCCAGATGCTGGGCAAGCTGCAGGCCCCCATGCTCAAGCCCGCGCGACCGTGGGCGCCGACCTGGGCCCTGAAGCTCATGGCGGCCCGAAGCCTCGACATCTACCTGACGACCGAGGACCTGCCGTCCCGGGACAACCGGGTGCGCGTGGACGGGAGCCGCATCCTCATCGACTGGACGCCGTCCAACCTCGCGCCCCACCACGAACTCGTGCGGCGGGTCACCAGGGCGGTCCGCAGGGCCGGCTATCCGCTGGTCTTCACCCAGCGCATGGGGATCGAGACCAACTCCCACATGTGCGGAACGGCCGTGGCGGGCCACGACCCGACGCGCAGCGTGCTCGACCCCCTGTGCCGCAGCCACGACGTGGAGAACCTCTGGCTGGCCGACTCGTCGTTCTTCCCGTCCTCCGCCGCGCTGAACCCCGCGCTGACGATCGGCGCGAACGCCCTGCGCATCGCCCCGTCCCTCGCCCGGGCGACGAAGGACTGACGGCACGGCGGTCGGACCCGCCGCGAGGTCGGGTCCGCCGCGCGGTCATGTCCGCCGCAGGGTCGGCCTGCGCAACAGGTCGTGTCCGCGCACGGCCAGCTGCAGCCGCTGCTGGTCGTTGACCTGCGTGAGGTCGAGACCGAGGATCTCGGAGAGCTTGTCCAGGCGGTGGTAGAGGGTGCGTCGCTGGATGAAGAGCTCCTCCGCCGCCCGCGCCTTGTTGCCGCCGCAGTCGAGGAACGTGCGCAGGGTGGGCAGCAGCGGGTTCTTCGCCAGCGCGTCGTGCTCCAGGAGCGGACCGAGCTCGTCCTCGACGTAACGGCGCAGCTCGGGACCCTCGGAGAGGGCGACCAGGAGGCGCAGCGCCCCCAGATCGTCGAAATGACGCACCTCCGCGGTCGAGGCCGCGGCGGCGACGGACGCCGCGCTGCGGCTCTGGCGCAGCGCCAGGGGGAGCACCGCCGGCTCCACGACCCGGCTGACGCCGCCGCGTACGCCGTGATCGGTCAGCAGGGCCGGCACCCGGGCGGCGTCAGCCCGGGTGGGCAGGCCCACGACCGCCACGTCGAAGTCTCCGGTGTCGCCCACGACGGCGGGCCAGCCCGCCTCCTGCAGCAGGTGGGCGAGGAGGTGGTCCTTGGTCGGCTCCTCGTCCCCCGCCCAGGCCGTGACGACGATCAGGTCCCGTCCGCGCAGGTCCTGGCCGAGCGCCAGACCGAGGGTCACGAACCGCTCTCCCGTGATGTCGCCGAGCAGCAGCCGGTTGAGCAGCGCCGTCTGACGCTGGGACGCGCGGGCGCCGCTCTCCCGCTCGCTCAGCAGCGAGATCGCCACGGCCGCGGCGGCTCGCTCCAGCGTGCGCAGTTCGGGCGGGCTCGGCCGCTTCCCCCCGTGCAGCAGGTGGATCCAGCCCCACGACTCGCCCCGGAGCACCACGGGCTGGCGAGCACATGGCGCGACCTCGCGAAACGACGCCGCCGGGGCGGTCGGGACCCCGGGGCCCCGCGCCGACAGCGGCGGGTGGCGCTCGTGGATCGCCCGGGAGTGCGCACTCCACTCGTCGACGACCTCGTCGGCCTCCGGGCTCGCGCCTCCGTACGCCAGCATCTGATGGGCGACGTCCTCCAGCACCACGGGGTGCCCGGTGCGCCGGGCCAGCTCCCTGACCACGCCGACGTAGTCCTCGTCCGCCAGCAGCAGGTCCATGAACGCCTGACTGGTGGCCTCTTCGGCGATCAGCTGCTTGATGCGCATCCCGACCAGCACCTCGTGGACCTGGGCCGACGTCTCGACGAAGGGGATCTCGTCGGCGAGGCCCACCAGCGGCAGTCCGGCCGCCTCCGCCTCCTCGATCACGGCCTGAGGCATGGAGGCGAACATGCGCCCGGCCAGTTCGACGACGAGGACGGCCGCGTGGGCGTCCGCGAGCCGTCGGACGAAGGCACGCTGCTCCAGCTGGGTCGCGCCCATGCCGAGGCCGGCCGTCAGCAGCATCTCCTGGCCCGTGAGGAAGCGGTGGATGTCCGGGATCTCGCCCGTGTGCACCCAGCGCACCGGGCGGTCCAGATTCCGCTCCCCGGCGTACACGCGCACGGTGGTGCGCGTGAACACCTCCAGTTCCAGCGCGGCGCGAACAGTCAGGACTTCAGCCATGAGCCACAACCTCGGTGTGTGCAGGATTCACGGCCAATATTGCACACCCTGTGCCTGTCGTCCCACCTCTCGTTTCCCCAGACTTCAGGGCAAGCCCGCAGGCACGACCCCTGCAAGGAGTGCAGAGTGTCAGCACAACGCAAGATCATCAAGGCCCCTGTCGCCGCGAAGACATCGCGGACCAGCCGGCCGGAAATCATCGAGACCGTCGCCGACGTGATCGCCGACATCCGGCAGAACGGCGACGCGGCCGTGCGCCGCTGGTCGCAGAAGTTCGACGACTGGAGCCCGGAGTCCTACCGGCTCGGGCCCGACCAGATCGCCTCCGTCGTCTCCTCCGTCCCCGAGACGGTTCTCGACGACCTGCGCTTCGTCCAGAAGCAGGTCCGCGGCTTCGCCCAGGCGCAGCGCGACTCCCTCACCGACTTCGAGGTGGAGACGCTGCCCGGCGTGTTCCTGGGGCAGCGCAACATCCCCATCGGCGCGGCCGGCGCCTATGTGCCGGGCGGTCGCTACCCCCTCACCGCGTCGGCCCACATGACCGTCCTGACCGCCAAGGTCGCGGGCGTCGGACGGGTCGCCGCGACCACGCCGCCGGACCGGGGGGCGCCGCCGCCCGTCAGCATCGCCGCGATGCACCTGGCCGGGGCCGACGAGATCTACGTCATGGGCGGTGTCCAGGCCGTGGCCGCCCTGGCGCTGGGCACCGAGACGATCGACGCGGTCGACATGCTCGCCGGTCCCGGCAACGCCTACGTGGCGGAGGCCAAGCGCCAGCTGTTCGGCGAGGTCGGCATCGACCTCTTCGCCGGACCGACGGAGGTGCTGATCGTCGCGGATCACACCGCGGACCCGTTCGTGGTGGCGACAGACCTGCTGTCCCAGGCCGAGCACGGCCCCGACTCCCCGGCGGTCCTCATCACGACGTCCGAGGAGGTGGGCACGCGGACCATCGCCTGGGTGGAGAAGCTGCTTCCGGGCCTGTCCACCGGAGAGGTCGCCGGCCGTGCCTGGCGCGACCACGGCGAGGTGATCGTGGTCCCCACCCTGGACGCCGCCTACGCACTCGCCGACGAGTACGCGAGCGAGCACGTCCAGATCCTCACCGCCGAGCCCCGCGAGGCGCTGCACCGGATGCGCGACTACGGCGCCCTGTTCCTCGGGGACAAGACCTGCGTCGCGTACGGCGACAAGGTCATCGGCACCAACCACGTACTGCCCACCCTGGGCGCGGCCCGCTACACCGGCGGTCTCTGGGTCGGCAAGTACCTCAAGACCGTGACCTACCAGGAGATCAGGGACCCCGGGTCCAGTGCCCGGCTCGGCGAGATCTGCGGCAGGGCCTCACGCATCGAGAACTTCGAGGGACACGCGCGTTCGGGGGACGTCCGCGCCGCGCGCTACGGATCGGCCCGACTGGACTGGTCCGACCACACCTTCGAGCAGAGCTGATCCGCGATGACGGATCGCGATTTATGCCGGACCGCAGCAGCATCCCGGCAGCCGTTCGACAAGGAGCACCTCCCCCTCGACCCACGGAGACCGTCATGTCAGCCACCGACAACGAGGCGCACACCGCGCCCGCATCCACCCCCGTAGGCTCATCGGGCGGGGCCGGGAGCCCCGCCTCCTCGGCCGCGGACTCGGACATGCTCGCCGTACTCGGCTACGAGCAGAAGTTCGACAGAAAGGTCAGCCTGTGGGCGAACTTCGCCCTCGGCTTCGTCTATCTCTCGCCCCTCGTGGGTGTCGTGTCCCTCTTCGCGCTCGGTCTGGCGACCGCAGGCGGACCGTCCGTCTTCTGGATCGGCATCGTCGGGGCCGGACAGTTCCTGGTCGCGCTGGTCTTCGGGGAGGTCGTCTCGCAGTTCCCGCTCGCGGGCGGGCTCTACCAGTGGGTCAGACGGCTGTGGAACGGACGCTACGCCTGGTTCAACGCGTGGACCTACATCTGTTGCATCACCATCGGCATCACCAGCACCGCGCTCTTCAGCTCGGACTTCGTGGCCAGCCTCTTCGCCGGCACCGCCGACGAGCCCGGCGTCAGCTCCACCCCCGCCCAGCGCCTGTGGATCGCGGTCGCCATGACCGTCGTCTGCCTGATCTGCAACTGTTTCGGCACCAGGACACTGGCTCTGATCTCGAAGATCGGACTCGCCGCGGAGCTGATCGGCATCGTTCTCGTGGGCCTCTACCTGCTGGTCTTCGAACGGCACAACTCCGTGTCGATCTTCTTCCAGACCAGCAGCTCCCACCACGACAGCTACTTCCTGGCCTTCATCACCGCCTCGCTCGTGGGCCTCTTCCTCTTCTACGGCTTCGAGGCGTGCGGCGAGATCGCGGAGGAGGTCCCCAACCCCTCCCGCAGCATCCCGCGGGCCATGCAGCTGACGGTGGCCGTCGGCGGACTGGCCGCTCTCCTCGCCTTCGTCGGGTACGCCCTCGCGGCTCCCGACCTCGGCTCGATCCTCTCGGGCAAGGACACCAACCCGATCCCCTCGATCCTGCAGAGCTCGCTCGGCATCGTCGGCACGAAGCTGGTCCTCGCCGTCACCATCACATCCTTCGTCGCGGGCGTGATGAGCCAGCA
Source organism: Streptomyces sp. NPDC001027 (assembly GCF_040299045.1). NCBI lineage: Bacteria > Bacillati > Actinomycetota > Actinomycetes > Kitasatosporales > Streptomycetaceae > Streptomyces > Streptomyces sp. NPDC001027. Next base: position 27,951 of record NZ_JBEPBI010000068.1, on the reverse strand, counting down.
GGCCGCCGCCAGCCGGATCGTCTTCTCCTTCGCCCGCGACGACATGTTCCCAGGATCCCGCGTCTTCTCGCAGATCACCCGCAAGCACCGCGTCCCGATGAACGCGCTGCTGGCCGTGAACGTCCTGCCCCTGCTGATCTTCGTGTTCGTCTACTACTCGCCCGACTCACTCACCAAGATCGTGGCGTTCCAGATGCTGGCCGGATACGCGGCCTTCATGATGGTCGTACTGGCCGCGCTGCGGATGCGCCTGAAGGGCTGGCGCCCCGCCGGAGCCTGGAGCCTCGGCCGCTGGGGCTTCGTGGTCAACGTGGCGGCCCTGGTCTACGGCGTCCTCGGAATGTTCCTTCTCGCCTGGCCCGCCGGTGACTCCGCGACCCCGTTCGTGGACCGGTGGATCGCGCTCATCGGCTTCCTCCTCGTCTCCGCCGTGGGCCTGGTGTACCTGTTGATCGCGAAGCCGGAGCGCAAGTCCACCGCGCCGGAAGGCGACGCCATGGAGGTGGCCGAGCGTCTGCGCAGCCGCGCCGCGGCCCTTGGCATCACGACCGGAGGGAACCCCGCATGACACGCGTCCTGTATCTCTACGGAGGCTGGCCGGGGCACAAGCCCTACCAGGTGGCCGAGGAATGGGCCCTCCCGATCTTCAAGAACCTCGGTTTCGACGTCGACGAGACCAACGACGTCTTCTCGCTCGACGCGGACCTCACCGGCTACGACCTGATCGCGCTCAACTGGAACAACGCCCTGCTGTCCGAGGGGCTGACCGCCGCCCAGGAGTCGAACCTGCTGGGCGCGGTGGAGAGCGGCACCGGGATCGCCGCCTGGCACGGCGCGGCCGCCGCGTTCCGCACCAGCCTCAAGTACCACTGGCTGCTCGGCGGCAGCTTCCTCGAACACCCCGCCGGCGAAGGCGTGAAGTACCCCTACGACGTCACGCTCACGGACACCGGTCACCCGATCACCGCCGGAGTGAAGGACTTCCGGGTCGCCTCGGAGCAGTACTACATGTCCGTCGACCCCAACAACCACGTCCTGGCCGAGACCGCCTTCACCGGTGAACACCTGCCGTGGCTGGAGGGGAAGACGATCCCCCAGGCATGGACCCGCACGTGGGGGCAGGGCCGCGTCTTCTACAGCGCGGTCGGACACGACCTCGACGACCTCCAGAACCCGGAGGTCACCCGCCTGTGCACCCAGGGCTTCGCCTGGGCCGCCCGTCAGAACCCCTGATCCCACCGTCCGACCCGAGCTGTTTGGGAGCACACCATGCCTGTCCTCACCGGAGGCCAGATCGTCGCGCGGACCCTGCGCAACTACGGGGTCGACGTCGTCGCCGGCATCCCCGGCCACGGCATCTGGTCACTGACCGACGCCTTCCTCGACGACGAGTCCCGGATCCCCTTCATCCAGACCTTCCACGAGCAGAGCGCCGTCCACCTCGCCGACGGCTACTACCGTGTCACCGGCCGCCCGCAGGCCGCCGTGACCTCCATCGGCGCCGGCGCCAGCAACACCGTCATCGGCATGGGCACCGCGTTCACGGACTCCACCAGCGTGCTCGTCGTCACCGGCGGCCCGCCGACCCACATGCGCGGCCACGGACTGCTCCAGGAACTCGACCGTTACACGGCCAACGACTTCCCCAAGGTCGCCGAGGCCGTCAGCAAGCGGCACTGGGTCGTCACCCGGGTCGAGGAACTCCCCTTCGTCCTGCACCGCTGTTTCAACTCCATGCTGACCGGCCGCCCCGGCCCGGTACACCTCGAAGTCCCCATGGACGTACAGGCCGAGGCGGCGGACGTACAGCTCCACGACCTGGAGCGGCGTATCCCCGTCGGCCGCCAGCACCCCGACCCGGAAGCCGTGGACCGTGCGGTCGACGTGCTGCGCGCGGCCGCCCGGCCGGTCATCGTGGTCGGCGGCGGTGCGATCACCTCCGAGGCGTCCGACCAGGTCCTCGCGCTCGCCGAGCGCTGGCAGATCCCGGTCGTCACCACGTGGAACGGCAAGAGCGCCTTCCCCGAGGACCACGAGCTGTTCGCCGGCAGCGTCGGCCAGACCGGCACGATGACCGGCAACGCGATCGCGAGCTCCGCCGACGTCGTGATCTCCGTCGGCTGCCGCTTCACCGACTGGTCCGCCTCCAGCTACGCCAAGGGCATCAGCTTCTCCATCCCGCCCGCGAAGCTCATCCACATCGACATCGACCCGCACGAGATCGGCAAGAACTACCCCGCCGAGGTGGGCATCGTCGCGGACGCGCAACGCGCCGTGGCCGCCATCGTCGACTCCCTGCCCTCCCAGGGCGTCGACCGCTCCGAGTACCTCGCCGAACTCGCGAGCCTCAAGCGGGACTGGGAGGAGAAGCTCGCCGGCCGCCGCGACAGCGACCGCTTCCCGTTCACCTCCCAGCGCCCGCTCGGAGCCCTGCGCAACGTGCTCCCGCGCGACGCGATCATCGTCGCCGGCTCGGGCAACACCCAGGGAGCGGTCAAGCAGACCTTCCCGGTCTACTCGCCGCGCACCCACCTCACCTCCGGCGGCTTCTCCTCCATGGGCTGGGCGATCCCGGCGGCCGTCGGCGCCAAGCTCGCCCGGCCGGACAGCCCGGTCGTGTGCGTCCTCGGCGACGGCGACTTCCTCATGACGTCCCAGGAGATCGCCCTGAGCGTCACCGCCGGCGCACCGGTGATCTTCGTGGTCCAGAACAACGCGGGCTACATGTCGATCCGCGGCGGTCAGCGCAAGCAGACCTCGCGGCACATCGGCACGGAGTTCTCCCACCCCGACGGCTCGCCGTACAGCCCCGACTTCGCGGCCATGGGCCGGGCCTTCGGCATCGAGTCGTGGAAGGTCAACGACGCCGCGTCCCTGGAGCCGACCCTGCGCAAGGCCGTCCAGTCCGGGGCGCCCGCCGTGATCGAGGTCCCCACGGACCGCGACGCCGCGGGCCCCTGGGTGCCCGGCTGGTGGGACTTCCCGATCCCGGCGTACATCACCGACGAGCGCCAGGACGAGTACCACCGCACCCGGGCCACCGAGCAGCATCTCTGAGCCGACGCCCCGGCGCCCGGCGCCGACGACCGCCCGTGCAGCCGAGACCCGGCGGCACGGGCGAACGGCGTGCGCCGCAGGCCGGCGCTCAGATCAGCCCCCTGCGGATCGCGTACGACACCGCCTGCACGCGGTTGCGCTGTCCGAAGCGGCTCTGGACGGCGGAGAGGATGGGAGTTGACGAGCTTGGTGACGGCGATCTTGGGTGGGAAGTTCACCAGCAGGTGGACGTGGTTGCGCTCGCCGTTGAACTCCACCAGCGTGCACGGCAGATTCACCTCGGCCACTGCAGGGAGGAGCGGTCGGCTGCGCCTCGGCCGGTCGGCCTGGGCGCAGCCGACGGGTGCGGGAACCGCTTCGCCGGCGGTTCCCGCACCCGGTCATGACCCCAGGCAAAGCGGTCAGTTGATCCGGACGATCTTCCAGAGCTGGTCGTCGACGTTGACACTGCTCCACTGGACGACGGCTGCCCCGTTGGCGGTGGAGGACTGGGCGACGCCTGCGACGAGGGCGCTGTTCACGTTGCGGAGTTTGTAGTAACCGCCGCCCGCGTCGGTGAGGGTCCATTTCTGGGAGTTGGCGCCGGAGGCGGTGTTCTGGACGACGGCCGCTCCCGCTGTGGCGGAGGAGCCCTGGACGTCGAGGTTGAGGTTGCTCTTGACGTTCTTGACGGTCCAGGCGCCGCTGCCCGCGGACTGGAAGGTGAAGAGCTGGCAGGCGCAGGCCGTGTTCTGCCACTGGCCGACGGCGGTGCCCGCGGTGGTGGAGCCGGCCGGGATGTCGAGGTACTTGCCGCTGTTCTTGTTCACCAGCACGTACTGACCGGCGCCCAGGGGCGGCAGGGCGGTCTGGGCGAGGTTCCAGCGCTGGCAGGCGCAGGCGGTGGCGTCCCACTGGACGGCGGTGGTCCCGACGGTGGTGGAGGCGCTGGGTATCTCGAGCAACTTGCCGCTGATGCGGTTGGTGATGCCGTACCCGCCGGCCGGATGGGGCGCGACGGCCCATTCGTGGTCGAGCGTGCCGTTGTCGTCCCACTGCAGGACGGTCGCGCCGTCGGCGGTGGACTGGTTCTGGACCCCGAGAACCTTGCCGCTGGCGACGTTGACGATCTTGAAGTAGCCCGAGGGCTGCTGCACGAAGCGCCACTGCTGGTTGGTGGACGTGGTGGGATTCTGCTGGGTGGCGGTGGTCCCGTTGGCGGTGGAGCCTCCGGCGATGGTGAGGTTCAGGGCGCTGTTCGCGTTGGTCATGGTGTAGGTGGCGCCGTCGGAGACGCCGCCGCCGAGGTCGATGGTGCTGTAGGTGACGGGGTTGGAGAGGTTGCTGCCTCCGCGTCCGGCGCTGAGGACCAGCAGGCTGTGCCCGTCGGGGAGGCCCGTCATGCCGCGGCTGTAGCCGCCGGCCAGGTTGGCGCTGATGCGCGTCCAGGTGTTCGCGGCGCCGTTCTGCGTGTTGACGAACAGATCGTCGGCGCTGTTGGCGCTGAGTACGAGAGTCCCGTCGGGGCCTCCTGTGGGCAGCCAGGTCAGGTAGGGAGCGCTCTGGGGCACCACGCCGTCCGTCGTCCGCAGCGGGATGCCGGTGACCGAGCCGAACGCCTCCGGGTCGGACGAGATCTTGTAGTAGACGGAGAAGTTGCCCTCGGGGGCGCCGCCGTACTCGTACGACAGGACGTAGGCGCCGTTCGGCAGCTTCGCGACGGTCGGCATGCCCGGACGGTTGCTGAAGGCAGGCATCGCCACGTCGTCGACGACGGGGCCCCAGGTGCGGGCGTCCGTGGAGACCTGGTGGACGATCTTCTGGCCGTGGTCGGGGTCGCGCTGGTCGGAGTAGTAGACGATCAGCTTCCCCCCGGAGACCAGGAAGAACGGCTCCCAGACCGGGGTGTTCCCGTTCGTGTCCCAGGCGGCGCCGCCGGTGGCGATGTTGACGACGAAGCTCCAGGTCTGACCGCGGTCGGTGCTGGCGTACAGGTCGATCTTGGTGGCCGACCGGTCGGAGGGCACCGAGGCGCCCGCGGCCAGGATGGTCCCGGCCGGGAAGTCGCCGATCGCGGTGGGCAGTTCGAAGAGCTCGGGCTGCCAGCGCATGCCCCAGCCGTTCTGGGTGTCGGCGATGTCGGAGAGCTTGCTCCAGGAGTTGCCGTCGTCGGTGCTGCGGTAGATCGGGAAGACGGGTGTGCCGGAGGTGTACTGCTCGAAGGAGGCGAGCAGGGTGCCGTCGGCCGGTCCGTTGTGCTGGAGGCGCAGCACCCGCGGATACAGCGAGCCGGGCGAGGGGGCCCCCGCGGGCGGGGTGTACAGCGTCTGCGAGGGACGCGAGAGGGCCTGTGCCCGTCCCGCGGCCGGCAGCGTCATCGTCGCCGCGGCGACGATCAGCGCGAGGAACAGGAACAGGAGGGTCGTGGTGCGTGAACGCTGTGCGGCGCCGGGTCTGGCGCTCGAGTGTGCAGGGGACATGTGCGGCTCTCAGGGCAGGGGAGGGATGGGAGGGTCCGCCGCCTGCCTCCCCGGTACGGGACCGGGGAGGCAGGCGGCGAGCCCGAAAGGCGCGTCCACCGCGTACGGCGCAAGGGAACGACGGCGTCGCGAAGGCGCGGCACAGGGCCGGCCGGTCTCTCGACGAGACGGCCGGTGTGAGGGGCGAAGCGGCTCCTGGGGCGTCCGGGTGTGCTCCAGGCTGCTGCCGGGGGTGCTGTCAGGCGGTGCGCGTGCCCGCCGTGCGGGGATGGGACGGCGGAGGCGCGGTCGAGCCGCGGACGACGAGTTCGACCGGTGGGTCGCTCGCCTGCGGCAGGTCGGCGTCGGGCTCCTCGATCGCGTGCGCGAGAAGGCGGATGCCCTCTCGGGCCGCGGCCTCGAAGGGCTGGCGCACGGTGGTCAGGGGAGGGGAGACGTAGGCGAAGACCGGGTTGCCGTCGAAGCCGACGACGCTGATGTCCTCCGGCACCCGGCGCCCGGCTTCCCGCAGGGCGTGGATGAGGCCGATGGCCATCTCGTCGCCCGCCGCGAAGACGGCGGTCACGGAGAGGTCCGCGGCCAGTGCCCGGCCCACGGTGTGGCCGGAGGCGGCCGACCAGTCGCCGTTGAGCAGCGGCGGCTCGTGCGCGCCCCGCGCCGCGAGCGCCGCCCGCCATCCTTCGATGCGGTCCTTGGTGGCGTACCAGCGCCGCGGGCCGGCGAGATGATGCACGGTGGGGTGTCCGAGGTCCAGCAGATGCTCGGTGGCCGCCCGCGCCAGATCGTGTGCGCCCACGCCCACGGTCACGGTGCGGGCGGCGGTGAAGGCCGGCGGCGCCCCCAGGAACAGGACGGGGACGTCGACGCGGACGCCGACGTCCCCTTCCACGATGGGTTCGGAGACGACGACGCCGTCCACGCCCTGCTCGAGCAGCGACTCCACGGCGCCCGCGATGCCCGCGGGATCGCCGTCCGGCGTGTTGACCACGCGGAGTGCGTAACCCGCGTCGCGCACCGCCCGCTCGATGTGCACGAGCAGGGACGCGGTCCCGTACCCGGCGGTGCCCAGGGCGACCACGCCGATGGAGCCGGTGCGCCCGGAGGCCAGGGTCCTGGCCGCCTGGTTCAGCCGGTAGCCGAGTTCCTCAGCGGCTGCGAGGACCTTGGTGCGGGCCTCCGCTGAGACATAGGGCTCGTCGTTGAGGACCCGGGACACCGTCTTGCGCGACACCCCGGCCAGCCGGGCCACGTCCGCGCTGCGCGGCACAGAGGAGCCCTCGCTCCGTCCCACCCCTGCTGACATGAAGACTCCCGACGGCCGTGCGTGTGCATCGAAGGAGGTCAACTGTATGACCACGCGGTCAGACCGCGTGGTCATGTCTACGTAGCCGACAGCTGTACGTCAAGGGTCCCCGCAGTAACGATGCCGATCGACGGCAGCGGATACGAGGGAGGGGCGCCGGTCGGCGACGGGTGCCGCAGCAGCCGCGAGGAGGTCCTCTCCGGCGGACATATGACCTGTTCAAGCGGCAGAATCGCCCTGTCGAGCCGGCTCGCGGTGAGAGGCCTTCCGCCCTGTGCCGGGATGGATCGACCCGCCTGTCGACGTGTGCGGTCGGTCCTGGGCTCGCGACGGAGGGGCTTGACATCGACTCCCCGGAGCGTTCAGTCTTCCTCGCAACCGCCGATCGGGTTTGTTCGATCGTGTTGAGTCTTGGTCGCGTGGACGACCGCTTCCCCCGTCACACCCCGCGGGCCGACGTGCCGCCTGGGCACGGCCGCCCTGTCAGGAGCCGAAATGCACTCTTCCTCCCTCGGTCGGCCCATGCCTGCCGCCAGCCGCCGCGCCGTCCTGCGCGGTATTGGTGGCGCAGCCGTCCTCGGCGCCGGCATACCGCTGCTCAGCGCCTGCGGCGGCAGCGGCACGGCGTCCGACCCGAAGACCGTCAGCCTCGGGTCGAACGCGTCGGACGCGGTGCCGAAGAAGGCGTTCGCCGAGATCTACACGGCGTTCACGAAGCAGTCCGGGATCACGGTCGACGTGAACACCAAGGACCACAACACCTTCCAGGAGCAGATCAACTCCTACCTCCAGGGCACCCCGGACGACGTCTTCAACTGGTTCGCCGGCTACCGCATGCAGTTCTTCGCGGCCAAGGGCCTCGCCTCCCCGATCGACGACGTCTGGCAGAAGATCGGCGGCAACTTCCCCGACGCGATGAAGGCGCTCAGCAAGGGCGAGGACGGCAAGTACTACTTCGTGCCGATCTCCACGTCCATCTGGGGCGTGTTCTACCGCAAGAGCGTGTTCCAGCAGCACGGCTACACCGTCCCCACCACCTGGGACCAGCTGATCGCGCTGTGCAAGCAGATGAAGAAGGACGGCCTGGTTCCGTTCGCGTTCGGCGACAAGGACGCCTGGCCCGCGCTCGGCACCTTCGACCAGATCAACTTCCGCACCAACGGCTACGACTTCCACGTGGAGCTGATGGCCGGCAAGGCGTCCTGGACGGACGCCAAGGTCCGCACCGCCTTCGACCACTGGGCCGAGATCCTCCCCTATCACCAGGAGGGCGCCGTCGGCCGCACCTGGCAGGACGCCGCCCAGACGCTGATCTCGAAGAAGGCGGGCATGTACCTGTTCGGCAGCTTCGTGGCGCAGCAGTTCACGAACAAGGCCGACCTGGACGACCTCGACTTCTTCCCCTTCCCGGAGATCGACTCCGCGTACGGGCAGGACACCGTCGAGGCGCCCACCGACGGCTTCATGCTCTCCAAGGCCCCGAAGAACAGGGCCGGTGCGCTGGGGCTCCTGGAGTTCCTGGGCACTCCGGAGGCCGAGCAGATCTACCTGAAGTCCGACCCGAGCCTGGTCGCCGCCTCCAACAAGGCCGACACCTCCTCGTACACGGCGCTGCAGAAGAAGGCGTACGCGACGATCTCCGGCGCCAAACACCTCACCCAGTACATGGACCGCGACAGCCGCCCGGACTTCACCTCCACGGTGATGCAGCCCGCCCTGCAGAAGTTCGTCCGCGACCCCAAGGGCGTCGACGGCCTGCTGGCGTCGATCGAGCGCCAGAAGAAGACGATCTTCGCGTCCTCATGACCGTCCCCACGAACACCGGTACCGGGACCGGCGCCACCAGCACCCCGGGGACGGCCGCAACGCCGCCCCCGGGCCACCCGAAGAACGCGACCCGCCCTCGGACCAAACGGCCGCGGGCCTCCTCGGGCCACCGACGACTCCTCACCCGACGGGACCGCGTCACACTCGGCCTGATGGCCGGGGTGCCGACGATCCTGCACGTCGTGCTCGTCTGGCTCACCGCTCTCGCCTCGATCGCCCTGGCCTTCACCACCTGGGACGGCATCGGCTTCGACTCCATCAAGTGGGTCGGCCTGGACAACTTCAGGCAACTGTTCACCGACAACCCGCAGTTCTGGCCCGCGGTCGAGCACAACGTCGTCTGGTTCGTCGTGCTCATCCTCATACCGACCCCGCTCGGCCTGTTCCTGGCCGTGCAGCTCGACAAGAAGATCCGGTTCAGCAAGGTGTACCAGACCGCGTTCTTCCTGCCCGTCGTGCTGTCGATGGCGGTCATCGGGTTCGTCTGGCAGCTCGTCTACAACCCGGACACCGGCCTGATCAACAACCTCATCGGGGCCAACGAGCCCGGCCACTACATCGACTGGATCGGTGACCCGGACCTCAACCTGTGGTCCGTCCTCATCGCCGCGTCGTGGCGTCACACCGGCTACATGATGATCCTCTACCTGGCGGGCCTGAAGGGCGTCGACCCGGCCCTGCGCGAGGCGTCCTCGCTCGACGGCGCCAACGAGTGGCAGACGTTCAGGAACGTGGTCTTCCCGACCCTGCGCCCCACCAACACCGTCGTCCTGGTGGTGACGATCATCGAGGCGCTGCGCGCCTTCGACCTGGTCTTCGTCTTCAACAAGGGCGCCCAGGGCACGGAACTGCTGTCGATCCTGGTCACCAACAACATCATCGGCGAGTCCAGCCGGATCGGTTACGGCTCGGCGATCGCCGTCGTCCTGTTGGTGATCTCGCTCGCCGTGATCATTCCCTATCTGATCGCGACCTTCCGGAAGGAGCGGCGCGCATGAGCACCGCGAGCGCGCCGGGCAGGCGGCGCACCCCCGTCCGCCCCGCCCGGATCCTGCTGCACGTCTTCCTCGCCGGCGCCGCGCTGGCCTGGCTCGCGCCCCTGCTGTGGGCGATGTACGCGGCGATGCGCCCGTACGCCGAGACCAGCGCCAAGGGCTATGTCTCCTGGCCCGACAAGCTGAGCCTCGACAACTTCACCGACGCGTTCGAACAGTCGGACATGATGCACTACTTCGGGAACACACTGCTGGTGGCGATTCCGGCGGTGCTGCTGACGCTGTTCCTGTCGTCGTGCGTGGCCTTCTACGTCAGCCGCTTCGACTTCCGGGTCAACCTCTTTCTGCTCCTGGTGTTCACGGCCGGCAACCTGCTTCCGCAACAGGTCGTCATCACCCCGCTGTACCGCCTGTACCTGCTGGTCGACCTGCCCGGCGTCACCGTGAGCGGCAAACTGTACGACTCGGCGCTGGGCCTGGTGCTGATCCACGTGGCGTTCCAGTCCGGCTTCTGCGCGTTCGTGCTGAGCAACTACATGCGCTCGCTGCCGCACGAACTGACCGAGGCGGCCCTCGTCGACGGCGCCTCGGTGTGGCGGCTGTACTGGCAGATCGTGCTGCCGCTGTGCAAGCCGGCGATGGCCGCCCTGGCCACCCTGCTGTCCATCTGGATCTACAACGACTTCTTCTGGGCCATCGTGCTGATCTCGACCGGCGAGAACATGCCGATCACCTCCGCGCTGAACAACCTCTCCGGCCAGTACTTCACCGACCCCAACCTGGTCGCCGCCGGCGCCCTGCTCACCGCGATCCCGACGCTGATCGTGTACTTCGTGCTCCAGCGCCAGTTCGTCAGCGGCCTCACGCTGGGCGCCAACAAGGGCTGAACCACACCTCCCACTCACCTCCCACTCTCACCTCCCCGACCTTCCGGAGTACCGCCAGTGAGCACCGAACGCCGTCTTCGCCTGCCCGGCCTCGCCTACGGCGGCGACTACAACCCCGAACAGTGGCCCGAGGAGGTCTGGGCCGAGGACATGGCCCTCATGCGCGAGGCCGGGGTGACCATGGTCAGCGTCGGCATCTTCTCCTGGGCCCTGCTGGAACCCGCGCAGGGCGTCTACGACTTCACCCGGATGGACAGGATCCTCGACCTGCTCCAGGAGAACGGCATCGCGGCCGACCTCGCCACACCGACGGCCTCCCCGCCCGCCTGGTTCTTCCGGGCCCACCCGGAGGCGCTGCCGGTCGACCGCGACGGCCGCACGCTCTCGTACGGCAGCCGTCAGACGTTCTGCCCGTCCAGCCCGGCCTACCGCGCAGCGGCGCTGCGCATCGCGGGCGCGCTGGCCGAGCGGTACGCAGGCCACCCGGCCGTCGCGATGTGGCACGTCCACAACGAGTACGGCTGCCACAACGCGGAATGCTTCTGCGACACCAGCGCGGCCGCCTTCCGTGCCTGGTTGAAGAGGAAGTACGGCGACGACCTGGCCGCGCTCAACCACGCCTGGGGCACTGCCTTCTGGAGCCAGTGGTACTACGACTGGGACGAGATCATCCCGCCCCGAGCCACCGGCGCCGACCCCAATCCCACCCACCGACTGGACTGGCGCCGCTTCTGCTCCGACGAACTGCTCACGCTGTACACCGCCGAACGCGACGTGCTCCGCCGCGCCGCCCCGGACACCCCCGCCACCACCAACTTCATGGTGATGCACAACTTCGACGCCGTGGACTACTGGCGCTGGGCGCCCGAACTGGACATCGTCTCCAACGACCACTACCTCCTCGCCACCGACCCGGAGTCGGAGACCGACATCGCGCTCTGCGGCGATCTGGTCCGCTCCCTGGCCGGAGGGCGACCCTGGCTGCTGATGGAGCACTCCACCGGCGCCGTCAACTGGCAGCCCGTCAACCGGGCCAAGGGGCCCGGCGAGATGCGCCGCAACGCGCTCGCCCACGTCGCCCACGGCGCCGACGGCATCGCCTACTTCCAGTGGCGCGCCGCGAAGGCGGGGGCCGAGCAGTGGCACTCGGCGATGCTGCCGCACGCGGGCGTCGACAGCCGGATCTGGCAGGACGTCGTGCAGCTCGGAGCGGATCTGCGGGCCCTCGCCGAAGTCCGCGGCAGCACCAGCCCCGCCAGGGTCGCCGTCGTCTGGGACTGGAACGCCCGCTGGGCCATGGAGCAGCCCTCCCAGCCCAGCGGCGACCTCCGCTTCCAGGACCTGGTGAGGGACTGGTACACCCCGCTGTGGAGGGCCGGCGTGGCCGTCGACTTCGTACGCCCCGACAGCCCGGACCTCGACCGCTACCGGCTCGTCCTCGCCCCCAGTCTGTACCTGGTCGACGACGCGGGAGCGACCAACCTGACGGCGTTCGTCGAGCACGGCGGCACCCTCGCCGTGGGCTTCCACAGCGGTGCCGTGGACGAGAACTGCCATGTCCGCCTGGGCGGTTACCCAGGCGCCTTCCGGAAGGTCCTCGGGGTGCACGGCGACGAGCCGTTCCCCCTGCTGCCCGGACAGTCGGTCCGTCTGGCCGGGCAGGTCCCGCAGGACGCGACCGCCGACCTGTGGACCGAACGCCTCCGGCTCACCGGAGCGGACGCCGTCGCCGCGTACGTCGACGGACCGCTGGCCGGCGTCCCGGCCGTCACCCGCCACGCGTACGGCAGCGGCGTCGCCTGGTACCTCGCCACCCACCCCGACCGCACCACCCTGGCCGCCGTCCTGGAGCGCATCCGCGAGGAGGCCGGAGTGCGCCCGGAGCGCGACGTGCCGGCCGGCGTCGAGGTGGTGAGGCGGCGGGGCGCGGAGGCCGACTACCTCTTCCTGATCGACCACGCCGGCCGCGGCGCGGAGATCCCCGCCGAAGGCGTCGAACTCCTCACCGGCAAAACCGTCGTGGGCTCCGTCACCGTCCCCGAGGGAGGCGTCGCCGTCGTCCGCGAGGCGGCGCCCGGACCGAGCGCCGGGTGAGGCGGACGGGGCGGCGCTGTCACCGCGCCGCCCCGCGCGGCACGGGGGATCTCCTGCACCGACTCCATGGAAGTGAGCTCTGACATGACAGGTTCGCCCAGCCGCCGACAGGTGCTCGGCGGGGCCGCGGCGGGAGTGCTGGCCTCGCTGGCCGGGATTCCGCTCGCCGGCTCCGCGTCCGCCGCCGTGACGTACACGGCGCCCGATCCTCGGGTGTGGATCCAACTCAACAACGGGTGGCGATTCATCAGATCGGACGTCGCCGGCGCGCAGGCGCCCGGATTCAACGACTCCGGATGGACGTCGGTCACCACGCCCCACACCTGGAACGCCGTCGACGGCGCCGACGGCGGCAACGACTACCACCGCGGCGTGGGCTGGTACCGCCGCCATTACACCGTGCCGTCCGAACTGGCCGGGAAGCGGCTGTACCTGCAGTTCGCCGGGGTCGACCAGGTCGCCGACGTCTGGGTCAACGGCACGTACCTCGGGCAGCACAAGGGCGGGTACTCCCGCTTCCGGTTCGACGCCACGGCTGTGCTCGTCCCGGGCGGGGACAACGTGATCGCGGTGAAGGCGAGCAACGCCCGTGACGCCGACGTCGCCCCGCTGAGCGCGGACTACACCTTCCAGGGCGGCGTCTACCGCAACGTGAGCCTGTGGGCCGTCGACGACCTCCACGTCCGGATGACGGACTACGCGGGCCCCGGCGTCTACCTGCGGCAGAGCAACGTGACCGCTGCCTCGGCCACGGTGACCGTCACGACGAAACTGTGGAACGACGGCAACGCCACCCGATCGGTGGTCGTCCGCACGGTCATCGCGGACAGAAGCGGGACCGTCGTCGCGGAGACGAGCAGCACCGCGCAGACCGTCCCCGCGGCAACCGGCACGGAGGTCCAGCAGACGCTGCGGATCAGCAACCCGCACCTGTGGAACGGCCTGGCGGATCCCTACCTCCACAACGCCGTCGTCGAGATCCACGACGTCACCGGGGGCGGGGACACGATCACGGATGCGGTGACCGAACGCCTGGGCCTTCGCTCCATCGCCGTCGACGCCGACACGGGCTTCCGCCTCAACGGCAGCCGCCTGCACCTGCACGGCGTCAACCTGCACCAGGACCGGGCCGGCAAGGGCTGGGCGATATCCGACGCCGATCACACCCAGGACTTCGACCTCATCGGTGAGATCGGCGCCAACGCCGTGCGGATGGCGCACTACCAGCACGACCAGAAGGACTACAACCTCGCCGACGAACGCGGAATGATCGTCTGGGCGGAGATCCCCCTGGTCGACCTCGTCACCGACTCGGCAGCCTTCACCGCCGGCGCCCAGAACCAACTGCGGGAACTGATCCGGCAGAACTACAACCACCCCTCGATCGCCTTCTGGGGCATCGGCAACGAGCAGATCGACTACAACGGCGCCGCCACGAACAAGCTGCTCGCGTCACTGGCCGGCATCGTCGAAGCCGAGGACCCGGACCGCCTCTCCACCTACGCCGTGCGCGGCGAGGACCCCGACGACGCCCAGGCGGGCCTGCACACGCGGACCACGGGGTTCAACAAGTACTACGGCTGGTACTACGGGTCCAAGGACGGTGACCTCGGCGCGTGGGCCGACCGGGTGCACGCGAACTCCCCGACCCGCAGGATCGCCGTGTCGGAGTACGGCGTCGGCGCGAGCACCGCCCAGCACGAACTCAACCCGCCGAAGCCGGCTCCCGGCGGGTCCTGGCACCCCGAGGAGTACCAGGCGCTCTTCCACGAAGCGGCCTGGCAGCAGCTCGCCCAACGTCCCTTCGTCTGGGGCACGTTCGTCTGGGCCATGTTCGACTTCCCCTCCGACGGCCGCAACGAGGGGGGTCAGCCCGGCATCAACGACAAGGGCCTGGTCACCCGCGACCGGCAGATCCGCAAGGACGCCTTCTACTGGTACAAGGCCAACTGGGCCGCCGCTCCCACCCTCTACATCACCAGCCGTCGGTGGACCCGGCGCACCGAAGCCACCACCGAACTCAAGGTCTACTCCAATGCGGACAAGGTCACCGCCACCCTCAACGGCGTCTCCCTGGGCGCCGTGAGCAGCAGCGACCACGTCTTCCGGTGGACCGGCGTCACCCTGAGGCCGGCGCTGAACACCGTGGTGGTGACCGCGACCGTCAACGGCTCCACCTACACCGACACCGTCGACTGGACTCTCGGCTGAGGCCGTCGACGTTCGCGCGTCGTTCTCGGAGCTGACGCGACGGCATACCTGAGGCTGACGAAGCGGCCGTGCGCGTCAGCCTCAGGCGGTCGGCTCTTCGGCTGATACGGGCGACGCGTGTGAACCGGACGATGGAGGAGTTCCCTGCGGGGCGGGGCGCGGACTCCCGTGCCTCCATCCTCCATGGCCGTCCGCTGCTTTCCATGGTGCTTCCGTGACCTCCTGTGGTCGTCCGTCGCCGTCTGCCGCGGTCGACCGTCGCGCTCGCCCCGCGCTGCCTCTGCCGTCGATCGGAGAGTTCCCGTGACCACCGCCTCGCCCACCGGCCCCCGCACCGCCGCCCCCGCCTACGCCGCCCGTGCCACCGACCTGTCCAAGGTCCACGGGCAGGGCGACACCCGGGTGGTCGCCCTCGACCGGGTCAGCGTCGGCTTCGGGCAGTCCCGGTTCACCGCGATCATGGGGCCCTCAGGGTCCGGCAAGTCCACGCTGATGCACTGCGTGGCCGGGCTGGACGGCTTCTCCTCCGGCTCGGTCCGCGTCGGCGACGTCGAGCTCGGGTCCCTGACGGACAGGCAGCTCACCAGACTCCGGCGGGACAGGATCGGCTTCGTCTTCCAGGCGTTCAACCTGCTGCCGACCCTCACCGCGCTCGAGAACATCACGCTCCCGATGGACATCGCGGGCCGGGCCCCGGACGAGGAGTGGCTCGACAGCGTCATCCGGACGGTCGGCCTCTCGGGCCGGCTCACGCACCGCCCCGCCCAGCTCTCGGGCGGCCGGCAACAGCGTGTCGCCGTCGCCCGGGCGCTCGCCTGCAAGCCGGACATCGTCTTCGCCGACGAGCCGACCGGCAATCTGGACTCGCGTGCGGGCGCCGAGGTCCTGGGGTGCCTGCGTGACTCCGTGCGGGCGTCGGGCCGGACCGTCGTGATGGTGACCCACGACCCGGTCGCCGCCTCCTACGCGGACCGGGTCGTCTTCCTCGCCGACGGGAGGATCGTCGACGAGATGGACGAACCCACTGCGGACGGGGTCCTCGAACTCATGAAGTCCTTCGACGTCAGGTTCCGCACGAGCTGAGCCGTCAGGGCCCGGCCGGGCGGAGCGCACCGAGTCGCACGGACCGGCACGCGCCCTCTGACCGACCCTCGTTCGTCCTCCCCGCCCCTCACCTCACCTCACCTCACCTCACCAGGATCACACCACCATGTTCCGCACAGCCCTGCGCAACGTCCTCGCGCACAAGGCCAGACTGCTGATGACCGTGCTCGCCGTCATGCTCGGCGTCGCGTTCGTCTCCGGCGCCCTGATCTTCAACGACACCCTCAGCGACGGCTATCGCGACCAGACGGCCAAGAGTTACGCCCACGTGGACGTCGAAGTCCGCTCCTTCGACTCCTCCGACAAGGTCCCCGGCCTCAGCACGAAGGCGCTGAACGGGATCGCCCGCCTCGGCGGGGTCGCCGCAGCCGCCGGACGCGTCGACGGGATGGCCGGCGTCACGGACAAGGACGGCGCGCTCATCGGCGGCGACATGTTCGGCACGGGTGCCAACTTCGCGCCCGGGAAGGACGGCAAGGACCCGCTCTACGCGTTCGCCGAGGGCAGCGGGCCCACCCGCCCCGGCCAGGTCGCGCTCGACGAGGACACCGCCGAGAAGGGCGGCTACCACGTCGGCGACACCGTGCGCGTCGCGCTCAAGGGCCCGGCGACGACGTACGAGCTCTCCGGCGTCTTCACCACCGACGACACCTGGGTGGCCCTGGGCGAAAGCCTCGCGCTGTTCGACACGCCGACCGCGCAGCGGCTCTTCCTGCAGCCCGGCTACTACGAGTACGTCACCGTCACCGCCGCCCCGGGCACGTCGAGCACCGAACTCGCCGCGGCCCTGAGGAAGACGCTTCCGGACGACACGGACGTCAAGACGGGCCGGCAACTCGCCGACGAGAGGGCCAAGGGAGGCGCGAGCGACGCGACGACGCTCAGCGCGATCCTGCTCGCCTTCGCCGCCGTCGCGCTCTTCGTCAGCGTCTTCCTGATCGCCAACACCTTCACCATGCTCGCCGCCCAACGCACCAGGGAACTCGCCCTGTTGCGCGCGGTCGGCGCCTCCCGCAGGCAGGTCACCCGGTCCGTGCTGATCGAGGCGACGGCGGTCGGCGCGGTGGGCGCCGCCGGCGGGCTCGCGCTCGGCGCCGCCATGGCCGCCGTGGCGCGTGCCACGTTCGGCGTCTTCGGCGCGAAGAACCCGGACGGGCCGCTGGTCGTCACCTCGACCACCGTCCTGGTCGCGGCGGTTCTCGGGGTCCTGGTCACCGTGCTGGCCGCCTGGCTGCCGGCCCGGCGTGCCGCGAAGATCCCGCCCGTCGCCGCGATCGGCAGCGCACACCTGCCCGCCACCACCAGGTCCCTGCTGGTACGGAACGTGCTCGGCGGCCTCACGGCGCTGCTCGGCGCGGCGGTCGTCGTCGCGGGCGCCGGCGCAGGCGGCTCCCGAGGCAAGGCGCTCGTCGGGCTCGGCGCCGTCCTCGCGGTGACCGGTGTCCTCGTGCTGATCCCGCTGCTGTCCCGGCCCGTGATCGGGGTCGTGCAGCCGCTGCTGCGGCGCGGCTTCGGGGTCTCCGGCACGCTCGCGGGCCAGAACGCCGTCCGCAGCCCGCGCCGCACCGGCGCCACCGCCTCCGCGCTGGCCATCGGGCTCACCCTGGTCAGCACGCTGACCGTGCTCGCCACGACCCTCGGCCAGGCCGTGGACAAGGTGACCACGGACATCGTCAAGGCCGACTACATGGTCACGGACACCGGCGCGGGTCTGGACGCCTCGGCGGTCGCCGCCCTGCGCAAGGTCCGGGGCGTCACCGCGGTGTCCCAGGAGCGGCTGACGTGGATGCGGATCGACGGCAGCCAGCAGGACGTCACCGGCGTGACCCCGGCGGACTTCCGCGAAGCCCTCCGTCTCACGGTGGTCTCCGGCTCACTGGACACGCTCGCCAAGGGGCAGATCGCCGTCGCCGACGACGTCGCGCGGTCCCACGGCTGGACGGCGGGGGACACCGTGCCCGTGGAGTACGCGGACGCCAGGAGCGGCCGGTTGACCGTCGGGGCCGTGTTCCGGCACAACGAGATCGTTCTGCCCGTCGTCGCCTCCACGGACGTGATCGCACCGCACGCGGACCGGGCGTCCGTGGCCAAGATCTACGTCACCACGGACGGCGGCGCGGACGGGAAGGCGCTCGCCGCGGCCCTCGCCGGGCACCCTGGGGTCAGGATCGGCGACCGGCAGGCCATCCGTGACGAGTTCAGCGGGTACCTCGACACCGTGCTGGACGTCCTGTACGGGCTGTTGGCGATCTCCCTGGTCATCGCCGTGCTGGGGGTGGTGAACACCCTCGCGATGTCGGTCTTCGAACGGCAGCGGGAGGTCGGCATGCTGCGCGCCGTCGGGCTCGACCGGCGGGGCGTGACCCGGATGATCCAGCTGGAGTCCGTGGTCATCTCCCTCTTCGGCGCGGTGATCGGCATCGGGGTCGGTTCCTTCCTGGGCTGGGCCGTCGGCGAGATCATGAAGGCGGACGTCCCCGGATACGCGCTGGTGCTGCCGTGGGACCGGTTCGGGCTCTTCCTGCTGCTGGCGGCGCTGGTCGGCCTGCTGGCCGCCCTGTGGCCCGCCCGCAGCGCGGCCCGGCTGAACATGCTCACCGCCATCAGGACCGAGTAGACGGAGCGCGTCGCCGTGCGGCCTCCGGCACACCGTGCCCGAGGCCGCACCGTCCTGAGCGAGGACCCGACGCCCCACGACATTGACCCTTTCTTACTTACCTGTAAGTTAGATGCATGACTACTGCGACTGTGGCTGAAGCGGCCGCCACCGACATCGACGCACTGGAGGCCTTCTGTGATCGATGGGAGAGGGCCTGGAACGAGCACGACGGCGACGCCGTGGCGGCGCTGTGCGCCGAGGACCTGGTGTACGACGAGCCGGCGCTGGGCGAGACGGCGTACGGCCCCGGCAGCGTCCGCGACTTCGTGACGCAGATGGCGCAGGCCTTTCCCGACTACGCGTTCACCCGCATGGGGCTGTACGGGGAGGTGACCCGGCGGGCCGTACTCGTGGCCTGGCGCTTCTCGGGGACCCTCGCCGGCACGGATCGACGCGTGGAGTTCCACGGTGACGACCGTCTGGAGCTGGGCGAGGACGGGCTGATCCACGCCTACCGGTGCCTGTACGACTACCGCTTCGTGCTGAGCCGGCTCAATCGCGCGAAGACAGGGCAGTGACCGCGCCGGGCCGCTCCCGTAAACCTGCGGCGGTGCGGCGGGCCGAGATCATGGAAGCGGCCGACGCGGAGTTCGCCCAGAAGGGACTGTCGGGCGCGGGCATCGAGGCGATCGCCGCCCGTGTCGGGATCTCGCACCCCCGCATCGTGCAGATGTTCGGCTCGAAGCGTGATCTGTTCCTCGAGGTCGTGCACGCGGCGTACGACAGGGTCGAGACCACGTTCCAGAGCGCCGAACCGACGCTGAGCGCTCTCGGCGACGCCTATCGTCTACTTCTGCAGAACCGGCCCACCGTCGGCCCCGTCCTGCTGCAGGCCTATGCCGCGGCAGGCGACGCGGCAGTGCAGGAGTCGGTACGGCGACGCCAGCTCGACCTGCAGCAGACCATCACCCGTATGACGGGCGCCGACCCGATGCAGGTGCGTTCGTTCGTCGCAACCGGTCTCGTCCTGACGGTCTCCACAGTGCTGGACCTGCCCGGACGGCGCACCGACGCAGAGTGGTGCGCCTGGATCATCGGCCTCACGGACGCACCCGCCGACTAGCCGCGAGGCCCAAGCGGCCGGGCGCAAGGGGCGGGGCACGAGCGGCGACTGCACCGCCCTTCGCCGTGGCGCGGTCGCCGCTGCGGCGCTGCTCGGCGCCTTCCCAGACCGTTCCAACAGCTCGTGGGCATGACGCCCCCACAGGCGCGTGCCGTACCGAAAGGACGCATCGTGACGGAACATCTTGAGATCCCGTCGGCTTCAGGCGCCTTCGACGCGATCGCGGCAGGACCGCCCGACGGCCGCCCGGTCCTGCTCCTGCACGGCTTTCCGCAGACGGCCATCGCCTGGGAGACGCAGGTCGCCGCGCTGGGCGACCAGGGCTTTCGCGCAGTCGCGCCCGACACCCGCGGCTATTCGCCGGGTGTGCGCCCCCTGCACGCGGACGCGTACGGAGTGAGCGAACTGGTCGGGGACGTGCTGGCGGTGGCCGACGCACTCGCCTGGGATCGCCTCGACCTCGTCGGGCACGACTGGGGCGGCGCCGTCGCCTGGTGGACCGCGGCCCGGCACGCCGAGCGGCTGCGCACGCTCACCGCGGTGTCGACACCGCATCCCGGTGCGCTGGGCGAGGCGCACCGCACCGACGACGACCAGCGTCGACGCTCCCGGTACCAGCAGGACTGGCGGGGCCCCGACACGGAGGCCCGCTTCCTGGCGGACGACGCTGCGTTCCTGCGCTCCCTCTATGGCGGCAACGTCTCCGACCGTGACGTCGACGAGTACGTACGGCGGCTGTCCGAGCCGGGCGCTCTGAGTGCGGCCCTCAACTACTACCGCGCCGATCGGCCCGACGCCGCGGTCGGGAAGATCCGGACACCCACGCTCTACGTCTGGGGGACCGAGGACGTCGCGCTCGGACCCACCGCCGCCCGTGCCACGGAGAACTGGGTGAGCGGCCCCTACGCGTTCCACGCACTGCAAGGCGTCGGCCACTGGGTCCCCGACGAGGCCGGCGACGCCCTCACCGGCCTGATCGTCGACCACCTGAACGGGAATTAGCGGGCGGGCGGCGGGGGGTCTGCGTCACCCGTCCGCGTCGGTCGTGGTGAGTGCGGCGAGGGCGGCGTCGAGGCGGCGGGCGGCCTCCTCGGCGACCGGGTGCAGGGCGTCGAGGCCGGTGAGCGCGACCATCGTGTTCGGGTCGAGGGCCTGCACGACCGTGTGGTCGCCGTCCGCGCGGACCACGACGTTGCAGGGCAGCAGCAGACCGATGGAGCGGTCGGTCTCCAGGGCGCGGTGGGCGAGCTGCGGGTTGCAGGCGCCGAGGATGACGTAGTCCTCGAAGTCCGCGGCGTCCCGGCCCAGCTTGGTCTTGAGGGTGGCGGTGACGTCGATCTCGGTGAGGATGCCGAAGCCCTGCGCGACGAGGGCGTCGCGGGTGCGGGCGACGGCGGTGGCGAAGTCGGCGTCGAGGTGGACGGTGCGGTCGTAGCGCATGGCGGTGCTCCTGCTTCCGTGTCGGTTCGCGTCGTGCGGGAGGGGGTCGGGCGGGCGGATGCGAGGGGTTCGTGCGGTGGCGTCCGGGGCTTTCCCTGTCCCCGAGAATACCCCCGGGGGTAATGATGCTACCGTCGTCGGTATACCCCCTGGGGTAATTCTTCTCCGGAAGGGAGTACCTCGTGTTCTTCGTCGACGCGATCGACGTGTCGGTGGACATACGCGGCGTGAACGGCGTCGTCGCGTGAGCGCGGTCGTCCTCGCCCTGCTCGCCGGCGCCGCGATCGGCTTGGCGCTCGGCGCGCTCGGGGGCGGCGGCAGCGTCCTGGCCGTCCCCGCCCTGATCTATCTGCTCGGCTTCACTCCGGTCGCGGCGACGACCGCGAGTCTGGTCATCGTCGCGCTCACCTCGGCGACCGCGCTGTCGGCGCACGCTCGTGACGGTCAGGTGCGTTGGCGGACGGGGCTGCTGTTCGCGGCGGCGGGGATCGTCCCGGCGATGCTGGGCGGCGGGCTCGCCGCGCGTCTTCCGGCGGCCGCGCTGACGGCGGGCTTCGCGGTGATCGCGGGAGCGGCCGCCCTGCGCATGCTGCGCTCCCGGCCCACGGCGGAGGGCGTCGCGACGGTGCGGCCCGGGCGGGCCGCGGCGGCCGGCGGCGGGCTCGGCGCGGTCACCGGCGTCCTCGGCGTCGGCGGGGGCTTCCTCGCGGTGCCGGCGCTGGTGGGGGTGCTCGGTCTGCGGATGCGGGGGGCGGTGGGCACCAGCCTGCTCGTCATCACCGTCAACTCACTGGCCGCCCTCGCGACTCGCGCCGGCACGGTCGAGGAACTGGACTGGGCGGTCGTGGGGCCCTTCGTGGGGGCCGCGATCCTCGGCGCGTGGGACGGCAGACGGCTGTCCGCGAAGGTCTCCGGGGACGCGCTTCAGAGGGTCTTCGCGCTCGCACTGCTCGCGGTGGCGGCCTTCATGCTGATCGACGTGGTGCTGTGAAGGCCGCCGCGGCGAGCGCTCTCACGCCAGCGACAGGAACAGCTTCTCCAGACGGGCGCGCATCGCGTCCCTGTCCTCACCGTTCTTGCGCCCGGCGTCGAGGTCCACCAGGCACTGCTGCAGGCCGGTGGCGATGATCGCGAAACCCGCCCGGTCCAGGGCCCGGGACGCGGCCGCGAGCTGTGTGACGACGTCCTCGCAGTCACGCCCCTCCTCGATCATCCGGATCACCCCGGAGATCTGACCCTGCGCGCGGCGCAGCCGGTTCAGCACGGCCTTCAGGTCCGCGCCCTCGAGCTCCAGTTCCACGACCACTCCTCAGAAAAATACCCCTAGGGGTACTGTACGTCCCGGTTCGGGACGGCGTCGACCACCAAGGATCACATCTGCCATGACCCGCACTCCCGCCCCCGTCGCCCTCGGCGTCGACCAGGCCCGCACCCGGCTGCACGAACTCACCGTCATCGACGTGCGCACGCCCGCCGAATACGCCTCCGGTCACCTGCCCGGCGCGTGGAACATCCCCCTCGACCACGTCCGGCGTGCGCTGCCCGAGATACGTCACGCCGCCCGGCGTGGTGACGTCCTCGTCGTGTGCGCCTCGGGAGCCCGGTCCGAGAACGCGTGCAGGCTGCTGGCGGAGCAGGGCGTCGCCACGGCCACGCTGGCCGGCGGCACCGGCGCCTGGACCGCCGAGGGGCACGACCTGCACACGCCGGCCGCCGGCGACACGCGTGCGCTCTGGAGCATGGAACGCCAGGTCCGCTTCACTGCCGGCTGCATGGTCCTGCTCGGCCTGGTCCTCGGCCAGTTCGTGCACCCGGCTCTGCTGCTGATCTCGGCCGGGATCGCCGGCGGTCTGGTCTTCTCGGCGGTGACGAACACGTGCGGCATGGCCGTCCTGCTGGGCAGGCTGCCGCACAACCGCCCGCGCGCCACCGACCTGGACGCCGCGCTCGCCGCCCTGCGCGGACGATGACCCCGCCACCGGCCCGAGACGCTCCTGGGCGCGTTCGCGCGAGGGGCCTCTGAGCGGCTGAGGGCGGGCGGTGGCCGTTGACTGCGGCCACCGCCCGGGGGGAACGGCGTGGATCAGACGTCGGCCGGTGCGGGCAGGGCGCGCCAGGCCCTGTATCCGCCGAGCAGGTCGGAGACGTCGGTGCGGCCCCGGTGCCGGAGCAGGCTGGCGGCGACGGAGGAGCGCTGGCCGCCCGCGCAGTGGACGACCACGGGGCGACCGGCCGGGATCTCGTCGACGCGCAGGGCCAGCTCGGCGAGCGGGATGTGCGACGAGCCCTTGACGAAGCCCTCCTCGCGTTCCGAGGTGTTGCGCACGTCCAGGACCAACGGCGGTTCCGCACCGCCCAGCAGCCGGCTCAGTTCGCCCGCGGTGAGGCGGCTCGCCCGCTCCATCTCGTCGGCCAGCCCCGGGAAGGCGCCCTCGGGCTCGCGCAGGCATCCGCCGACCTTGTCGAAGCCGATCCGGGCGAGCCGGGTGACGATCTCCTCCTCGCGGTCCTGCGGCGCGACGACGATGACGTCCTGCCCGGGGGAGACGACCATTCCGGCCTGTTCGGCGAAGCGTCCGTCGGCGGGCACGTTGACCGAGTCGCGCAGATGCCCCGCGGCGAAGTCCTGCGGGGAGCGGGCGTCGAGGACGACCGCGCCGGACAGGCGGCGCTCCATGAACTCCTCGACCGACAGCGGGCGGTGTGCGGCGGCCGCGTCGAACAGGCCGTGTTCCTTGCGGTTGAGGACGGCGTCGTAGACGAAGTAGGCGGGCGCGGGGGGCTGCCCCGCCGTCACCAGCTCCACGAAACTCTCCTCGCTCATCGGGCGGCAGGCGTAGTTGGCAGCGCGCTGCTCGCCGATGGTGGACCGGCGCCGGGTGGAGAGGTTCTTGCCGCAGGCCGAGCCGGCGCCGTGTGCGGGGAAGACCCGCACCGCGTCCGGGAGGGCCATCAGCTTGTTCTGGACGCTGTCGTAGAGCATCCGGCCGAGTTCGTCGGCGGTCGCGCCGACCGAGGCGAGCAGATCGGGTCGCCCGACGTCGCCGATGAACAGCGCGTCGCCGGTGAGCACCCCGTAGGGCGTGGGGTCGTCCGCGTGCTCGTGCACGAGGACGCTGATCGACTCCGGGGTGTGGCCGGGTGTCTCGAGGATCTGCAGGGTGACGTCGCCGAGGCCGATCCGCTCGCCGTCGGTCAGCTTGCGGATCGGGTATTCGGTCTCGGCGCGTCGCCCGTAGCCGATCCAGGCGCCGGTGCGGTCGGCCAGTTCCAGGTGGCCGGCGAGGAAGTCGGCGTGGAAGTGGGTGTTGACGACGGCCTCGATGGTGAAGCCGCGCTCGGCGGCGTCGGTGAGGTACTCGCCGACGTCGCGGCGCGGGTCGACGACGACCGCCCGGCCGGTGGTCTCGTCGGCGATCATGTAGGACGCCTGGGAGAGGCAGTCGAGGTAGTACTGGGCGAAGAACACGGTCGGGTGACCTCCATGTCGGGTGTGGGGGGGCGAATACACCCCGGGGTATACGGAAAGGTCTGGTGCACCCTCGTCGGAGGGTGGGAAGGCGGGCGGCCCGGGGCCGGGGGAGGCCCCGGGCCGACCGGTCAGAGGCGGCCGGTGAGCATGCCGTGCCAGTACACCGGCGGCAGGCCGTACCGCTTGAACAGCCACATCGTGCGCCGCTCCTTGAACGGGTCGAGCAGCGGGAGGCTGGGCGCCGGCTTCAGGTCGTAGTCGAACTCGGCGAGCAGCATCCGGTCGCGCGCCGTCACCAGGGGGCAGGACGTGTATCCGTCGTACCGGTGGGAAGGGCTGCGGCCGTTCATGACGTCGAGCAGATTGCCGACCGCGACCGGGGCCTGCTTGCGCACCGCCGCGCCGGTCTTGGAGGTGGGCAGGTTCGCCACGTCGCCGAGCGCGAAGACGTTCTCGTAGGACGGGTGCCGGAGGGTGTGCCTGTCGGCGGCGGCGAACCCGTGCGGGCCGGCCGGATCGGCGAGCGGGCTCGACTTGACCCAGTCAGGCGCGCTCTGCGGCGGTACGGCGTGCAGCAGGTCGTAACCGATGGTCTCCTTCGTGCCGTTCCCGTGGTCGTCGACGGTGATCTCGCGGGCGTCGCCGTCGACGGCGGTCATCTCGGAGTTCAGCCGCACCTCGATGCCGTAGCGGGCGGCCACCTTCTCCAGGACCTGCGACCAGGCGGGCGCCCTGAACATCGCCGGGTCGGGGATGACGAGGATGATCCGGATGGCGTCGAGGACCTTCCGTCTGCGCCAGTGGTCGGCGGCCAGGTAGGCGATCTTCTGCGGGGCGCCGCCGCACTTGATCGGGGTCGCCGGGTGGGTGAAGACGGCCGTGCCCGAGTGCATCCGCCTGATCAGCTCCCAGGTGCGGGGAGCGTACTCGGGCGCGTAGTCGCTGCTCACGCCGTTGTGGCCGACGGCTTCGGCGAGGCCCGGCACACCGCCCCAGTCGAGCTGCAGACCGGGTGCCAACACCAGTGTCTCGTAGGTGAGTTCGTCGTCGCCGGACAGAGTCACCGTGCGGGCCTCGGGGTCGACGGCCAGGGCGCGGCGGCGGATCCAGCGCACGCCGTCCGGCATCACGGATGCCTCGGGGCGGTGAGTGTCGCGCAGGGACGCCTGGCCGCCGCCGACCAGGGTCCACAGCGGCTGATACCAGTGGGTGTCGGACGGTTCGATCACGCTGACGTCGGTGACGCCGGCGCGGCGGAGACGGGCGGCGACGCTGATCCCGGCGCTGCCGCCGCCGATGACGGCGACGCGGTGGCGGCCGGAGAGCGGTGCGTTCGAGGGGGAGGGCGTGGCGGCCAAGGCGGTGCTCCTTCCCAACTGGCCGGTGTGGTGAGCCGGAGAGGATCAGGCCGCGTGCTCGGCCGTGCCGACGACGACGGGACGACCGTCGCGGGCCCAGGCGGGCGTGCCGCCGGTGACGGAACGGGCGTCGACGCCGCGGGAGCTCATCCAGTCCGCCGCGGCCCTGCTGCGGTTGCCGCTGGCGCACACGACGAACACCGGTCGACCGAAGGGCAGTTCGTCGCACCGCCCGGGCACGGACCGTAGGGGCGTCAGCCGGGCGCCCGGGACGTGCCCGGCGGCGTACTCGTCCGGCTCTCGTACGTCGACCACGAGACAGCCGCCGGCCCAGGCGGCCGCGAGCTCGTCGACTGTTGCGTCAGGGGCCATTTCATTGCCTCCTCAAATACCCCGGGGGGTTTCCTGACGGCGAGGGTACGGTGGTCGGGAGAGGTCGTCAAATACCCCTAGGGGTATTGATCCGGGGGGTGATGTCCGGTTCTGTGCGCGCTCACCGGGTCGGCCGTGCCGACCGGCCTGCGGTCCCGGCCGGCTTGGAGGGGTCCGACCAGGTCGTCCGGCGTCCGTGCGGAGCAGAGGCTCCCCGGGGCGCGGCCGGCGAGATCGGCGAGGTCTCGGTGGGGTCGGCTCGCGCCGCGGCGTCCGTGGGGCGCCCGTCCGCCGTGGGCCGCGCGGCGCGGCGCTCACCGTGATGCTTGGGGAAGGGGTGTCGGTTGCGATGGGCATGTCGAGCTCGACCGGGCGCTTCAGCTTGGCTTGGGCGCCTTCGACGTTCTCCGGCAGCATGTCGGGACCGCGGGTCTGCAGACATCCATGTGCCGTCGCCTCAAGGGCATGACGAACCGGGGGCTGCGCCGCCTCGCGATCCGACGGCTTCGCCTTCATCGAGCGCGCGGTTCGGCTGCGCTGTGTCGGGCCGCGCGTCGCGCCTCGGCGCGGCTCCTGCCGATCGCGGCGACGTCTGAGCGCGTCGGGTTCCGTACCCTGGCGGCATGCGCATGCGTCCCACCCTGAACTGGATCCCTGCCGGGGATCTGCCGCCCGGCACCACGGATCTGGGGCCGGTCGCCGATCTTCTGCGCGCGGGCGGTGTGCTGGTGCTCAGCGGGGCCGGCATCTCCACGGAGTCGGGCATCCCCGACTACCGGGGCGAGGGCGGGAGCCTGGGTCGGCACACCCCGATGACCTATCAGGACTTCACCGCCAGTGCCCAGGCCCGTCGTCGATACTGGGCGCGCAGTCACCTCGGCTGGCGCACCTTCGGCCGTGCCCGCCCCAACGCCGGGCACCGGGCCGTCGCGGCGTTCGAGCGACACGGACTGCTCTCGGGTGTGATCAGCCAGAACGTCGACGGCCTGCACCAGGCCGCGGGCAGCGAGGACGTGGTCGAGCTGCACGGCAGCCTGAGTCGGGTCGTCTGTCTGTCCTGCGGCGCCGTCGGCTCGCGTCGCGCACTCGCCCTGCGTCTGGAAGAGGCCAACGCGGGCTTCGCACCGACAGCCGCTGCAGTCAACCCCGACGGTGACGCCGACCTCACCGACGCGCAGGTCGGCGACTTCCGTGTACTGCCCTGCCTGATCTGCGGCGGCGTCCTCAAGCCGGACGTGGTGTTCTTCGGCGAGACGGTTCCAGCTCCGCGGGTCGAGCAGTGCCGCCGACTGGTCCGGGAGGCGCGATCACTCCTGGTGCTGGGCTCCACCCTGACCGTGATGTCCGGGCTGCGGTTCGTCCGCCAGGCGGCCCAGGCCGCCAAACCCGTCGTCATCGTCAACCGGGACCCCACCCGCGGCGACCAGCACGCCCTCACCCGCGTCGCGCTCCCCCTGGGAGCCGCCTTGACCGGCGTGGCCGACCGGCTGCACCTCCGCGTCGACGCGGAGCCCGCCGCGGAAGCTGCCGGAGGGGCCTGAGCGCGCCTGAGCCCCCTTCGGCCCCGCGGGCTTCTGCGGAGGACCAGAAAGAGGCGCGGGCGGCCCGGGCCCGGTGGAGGTCGCCGCCGTCACCTTCGCTGACGGCGGC
>NZ_JBEPBI010000067.1:0-37783 GCF_040299045.1 Streptomyces sp. NPDC001027 | reverse complement strand
CCCGCCGGGCGGCTGCCCGACGGGGTGCGGAAGGCGTGCGGACGGGCGTCGCGGTCAGCCGACGCGGGTCAGCTTGTCCGAGAAGCCCGGCTCGGCCAGGTCCGTCTGCAGGGCGACCGGCACCTTCACCGCGCTGCTGGTGCCGTCGCCGACGGTGAGCGTGCCCACCTGGGTGCCGGCCTTGGCGGTGTGCGGCACCTCACCGGAGGTGAACGACAGCTTCACCGTCATGCCCGCCCAGCCGGCCGCCGAGACGTCCTGGGTGATGACGACGGGCGTGTGGCCGCCGAGCCCGTCGTCCACGTACCCGACGACGTCGCCCTTCTTCAGGATCTTCGCCGAGGTGAGCGCGTCCTCGGCGGCGAGCAGCGCCGTCTTGCTGACCGCGTTGACCGTGGCGAGGATCTTCTGCTTGTGCTGGCCGAGGATCGCGCCGACGAGGGTCACCGACTTCCCGCCGACCTGCTTGCGCGAGGCGAACAGCAGGTTGCCGCCGGCCGCGCTGGTGCTGCCGGTCTTGATGCCGATCGCGCCGATCTTGAACGGCAGCTCGTTGTAGTTGTTCCAGTACTTGCCGGTCGCGTCGGTCCAGCTCGCCGCGCTGGAGATGGCGACCAGGGCGGGCACCTTCACGAACGCCCGGCCGAGCTTGACCTGGTCCTCCGCCGTGGAGACGGTGGTCTCCTTCAGGCCCGAGGGGTCGGTGTACGTCGTGTTCGTCATCCCCAGTTGCTTGGCGGTGGCGTTCATCTTCTTCACGAACGCCTCCACCGAGCCCGCGTCCCAGCGGGCGAGCAGCCGCGCGATGTTGTTGGCCGAGGGGATGATGACGGCCGACAGGGCCTGCTTCTCGGTGAGCTTGTCGCCGGCCTTGACGGTGTTGAGCGTCGACTCGTCGAGAGTGACGTCGTAGCCGCCCTCCTTCTCCGCCGTCGCGTCGACCTCGATCTCCGGGCCTTCCTCGCCGGCCTTCATCGGGTGGTCCTTGGCGATGATGTACGCGGTCATGGTCTTGGCGACGGAGCCGATGGCCACGGGCGTCTGCTTGCCGAAGCTGCCCATCGTGCCGACGCCGTCGGCGTCCATCCAGCCCTGTCCCTCGTTCGGCCAGGGCAGTTGCGTCTTGCCGCCCTCGAACGTGTAGGAGTCCTTCGCGGTCAGCGTGAGCGCGGTCGCCGGCAGCGGTCGCATGGCCTGCACGATCGCAAACACGATGACCAGCAGGATGACCAGCGGCGTCCAGATCTTCAGCCGTCGGCCGAGGGTGCGCAGCGGGGTCGGCGGGGGCGGCGGGGTGTTCGTCAGCTCGGCCAGCAGGTCCAGCGGCGGCTTCGGGGGCAGCGGCTGCTGCGTGGTCCGCTCCGGGCCGACCTGCGGGACGAACGCGGTGACGTCGGCGGCCGCCGGGGCGGCCGGCTTCGGCGGACGGGGCTCGTCGAGCGGCTTGAGCGCGACGAACCTGCTCGTCCGCTCGGCCGGCGCCCCGGGCCCGTCGGAGGCCTTGTCGGTCTCGGCGGCCTTGTCGGCCTTGTCGGCCTTGTGGGCTCCGTCGGTCTCCCCGGCGGCGCCGGGTGCGTCGGTCGCGGCGGCCTTCTCCCCGGCCGGCCTGGGCTTGACGTCGCCGAGCTTCAGCATCGTGGTCGGCTGGTCGACGGCGGGCTTGGGGCGGGGGGTCTTGAAGACGGCGGTGGGCTGGTCGACGGGAGAGCGGTCGGGCCCGGCGTCCTCGGGCCCGGCGTCCTCGGGCTCGGCGTCCTCGGGCCCGGCGTCGAGGTCCGGCTCGGCGTCGGACTTCTCCGGCTTGTCCGACTTCTCGGGCTCGGCGGCGTCCGACGCCCACTTCGGCGCGCGCTTGGCGGCCGGCCCGGCATCGACTTCGGCTTCGGCTTCGGCGTCGACCTTGTCCTGCGGCTCGGCGGACTCGGAGGGCTCGTTCGCGTTCTCGGGTCGTGCGTCCTCGGGCTCGTCGGAGGCGTCGGAGGCGTCGCCTCGGTCGTCGGCCTTCGCGGCGGCGCGCTCCGAACGCGGGTCGTCGTCAGGGGCGGCGTCAGCGAGCTCTTCCGCCTCCTCGCCGGCCGACTCGGTCGCGGGGCCGTCCTCGGGGCTCTTGTCGTCCGCCGTGGCGACCCACTGGGCGACGGCCGCCCGCAGACGGTCCTCGCCGTCCTCGGGAGCCCCTCCGGGGGCCTCGGCGACGCCGCGGGCCTCGTCGCCGCTCTCGGGGCCGTCCCCGGCGTCGTCGTGGCCGCCCTGCCCGGCCGCCGGGGCCGTCTCGGCGTCCTTCGCGTCCTCGGAGTCGTCCGACACGGCTGCCGGGGTCTCCTCGGCGTCCTCCGGCTCCTCCTCCGCTTCCGGCTCCCCGGTCGGCTCGCTCGGCGCGGACCCGGTCCCGGCGGGGTCGGCTTCGGCCTTCGCGGCGCCGGACTCTTCGGCGCCGGGCTCCTCGGCCTCCTCGGTCTTCAGATCCCGTACCGAGAACACCCGCGTCGCCGTGTCCACGCCGCCGCGGGCCGGCGAGGGCTCGCTGTCCCGCGCCACCGCGACCCGCGGATCGCGGATCTCGCGAGATTCCCGTGCCTCGGGAACCGTGCCCGCGCTCCCCGACGTCGGTTCTGCCGACGACTCGCGCTGCTTCGACCTGTCGGGGGACTCGCCCGCCACCGATGCCTCCTCGTGTGCCGCACGCCGTCAGCGCGCCTGCCGAACTGTGAACAGCCCGCCCCGGGCCGCCTCACGGCGTTGCCCGAACCATGTACCAGTGTCCTGTGTAGAGGGCTTGGCTCCTGCGGTAGACGAGAACGACATACCTACTGGTTCCACTACAAACAGGTCACGCACCCTCGACAGATGAATGTGAGAGGGGTCACCCTGTCATTCATCCACGCGGGGAGGCATGGATGGGCAGGAGCCGCAGAACGATTCCGGAAGAGCTTCTTCTGCTGGCGTTGGACCCGACCACGGGTACCACCGCACAGCCGCAGTCGCTCGACCTTGGTCTGGCCGGAGCACAGCTAGTGGAGCTGGCGCTGGCCGGGCGGATAGCCCCTGACGGGGATCGTATCGCCGTGGTGTCCCCACGGCCGACTGGAGACCCAACGCTGGACTGCGCGTTGGAGTTGCTGCGAAGGCGCGGCGCTCCCGTACGGGCCGTCCACTGGATCGGCGGGCCGCGTCTCGGGCTACGCCAGACCTATCTCTCGCATCTGGAGCGGTGCGGCATGGTGCATGCCGTGGCGGGTCAGATGTGCGGAGTGCTGCCGACGACTCGCTACCAGGCGACGGACACCGACATCAGCCGGGAGATCAAGGCCCGGCTGGACTCCGCGATCCGCACCGGCGTGCCGCCGGACCCGCGGACCGCGGCGCTCGCCGCTCTGGCGCACGCGGTCGGCCTCGGCAAGCACCTGTACCCGGGCAACGAGGGACGCTCGTCCCGCTCCCGGCTGCGGGACCTGATCAGGCACGACCCCATGGGCGGCCTCGTGGCGCACGCCGTGATGGACGTCCAGAACGGCGCGGCGGCACAGCCGCGCCGCAACCAGGCGCCCCCCGGCCGACAGGCCGGACCGGGAGCCAGGCCCGCACCGGAGCCCGCCCGTGGCGTTCCGGCGCAGCCGCACCGCAGCCCCATGGCGCGTGTGGTGGCCCTCTGAGCCCACAGACCTGAGACCTGTTCGGGAGCCGACGCGGCCCGCGCGGGGCGGTGCATCTGCCGCCCCGCGCGGACGTGTGTCGGGAGCCCTGCCTGGTTCGGCCCGAACTGGCGCGCAGCGGCCGCATATCCACCGTTTTCCAGCGGTGGAAAGCGCCTTGGTGGCAGTCTGCTGAACAGCAGATACGCAAAGTGTTTGAGCCAGACACGCAGCCGGAGGTGCACGTCCCGTGGCGTCCAATGTCAATCCCACCGTCAGACGACGCCGGTTGGGCCAGGAGCTGCGCCGGCTCCGTGAGCTCAAGGGCATGACGGCCGAAGAGGTCGCCGAGCGCCTGCTGGTGTCCCAGTCGAAGATCAGCCGCCTGGAGAACGGTCGGCGCAGCATCAGCCAGCGCGACGTCCGCGACCTGTGCGGGGTGTACGAGGTCGAGGACCAGCGGATGGTCGACTCGCTGATGGAGATGGCCAAGGACTCCCGCCAGCAGGGCTGGTGGCACGCCTTCGGCGACGTCCCGTACAGCGTCTACATCGGTCTGGAGACGGACGCGGCGAGCCTGCGCGTGTACGACCCGCAGGTGGTGCCCGGGCTGCTGCAGACCCGCCAGTACGCGGAGGCCCTGATCTCGGGCGCGCTGCCGGAGACCGCGCAGGCGGAGATCGACAAGCGGGTGCAGGTGCGCATGCGCCGGCAGGAGCGGGTCTCGTCGGGCGAGAACCCGCTGCGGCTGTGGAGCGTCATGGACGAGTCGGCGCTCCGACGCGTGGTCGGCGGCCGTGAGTTGATGCGGGACCAGCTGGAACACCTCGTCGAGCAGTCCCAGCTGCCGCATGTGACGGTTCAGGTGATCCCGTTCGAGATGGGGGCGCATCCCGGCCTCAACGGCCAGTACGCGATCCTCGAGTTCCCCGACACGGCCGACTCCAGCGTCGTCTACATCGAGGGCGTCACCAGCGACCTCTATCTGGAGAAGCCGAACGACGTGCAGAAGTACAGCGTGATGTACGAGCACCTGCGCGCCCAGGCCCTCAACGTGGAGCAGTCCCGCCAGTTGATCGCCGACATCGCCAAGGGCTATGTGCGGTGAGGTCCGGTGGGAAGTGGCGCATGATACGCGTTAACCCCACCGGTATGGAAGTTTCCACTGGAATATGTCATCCGGTCGAGTGAATAGTCGCTTCGTCAGTCGATGTTGGCGAGTAGCGTCGATCACGCCAT
Source organism: Streptomyces sp. NPDC001027 (assembly GCF_040299045.1). Taxonomy (NCBI): domain Bacteria; kingdom Bacillati; phylum Actinomycetota; class Actinomycetes; order Kitasatosporales; family Streptomycetaceae; genus Streptomyces; species Streptomyces sp. NPDC001027. The sequence continues at coordinate 32,912 of NZ_JBEPBI010000067.1, read as the reverse complement.
CAAGCAACAAGGTTGGCGTGAAGACAGCAACTCAACAACTGCACTCCGGAGCAAAAATGGCAATTCGTCAGGGCAGCGCGCACACGTGGACCAAGTCCTCCTACTCCACGGGCAACGGTGCGTGCGTCGAGGTCAAGTCGCCGGCCGTACAGGCCCTGTTCGTCCGCGACTCCAAGGTCCAGGACGGCCCGACCCTGGTCTTCCCCGCCGACGCGTGGAGCGACTTCGTGGCGTCGGTCAAGGCGTAGGGCGGAGGACTTCCTGACCCTCAGCCGGATACCGAACACCACTGCGGAAGAACCACCCACGGGCCCTCTCGTCCAGATCGCCGTCCTAGCCGAGGGGGCCCGTCGCATGCCCGGGCGGCCGAGCCGCCCGCCCGTCCGCTCAGCCCAGACGGCTCTCGATCGCCGCGACCACCTCGGGGGCCTCCGGCTCGGTCTGCGGGGAGAACCGGGCGACGACCGAGCCGTCCCGGCCGATCAGGAACTTCTCGAAGTTCCAGCGGACGTCGCCGGTGTGGCCCTCGCCGTCCGCGAACCCGACGAGCCGCTCGTACAGCGGGTGCCGGCCGTCACCGTTGACCTCGACCTTCTCGGTCAGCGGGAAGCTCACGCCGTAGGTGGCCGAGCAGAACTCCGCGATCTCCTCGGCGCTGCCGGGCTCCTGCCCGAGGAACTGGTTGCAGGGCACGCCGAGGACCGTGAAGCCCTGCCCGGCGTAGCGCTCCTGGAGCCGCTCCAGGCCGGTGTACTGCGGGGTGAGGCCGCACTTGGAAGCCACGTTCACCACCAGCACGACCTGGCCGGTGTACTGCGAGAGCTCCGCGGAGCCGCCCTTGAGGGCGTCGATCTGGACGTCGAGGGGAGAGGTGCCGGCATCAGTAGTCATGCTCCGGATGCTAACTCCGGACAGCGCCCCCGCCTCCGGCCGCCTCCGCCAGGGCGTCTCCGGCCGCCGTCCGCGAGTACAGCACCGACCGGCCCGCGCGCCGCCGCCGCACCAGGCCCGCGTCCAGCAGGACCCGCAGATGGCGGCCCACGGAGCCGAGGCCCTGGCCGGTCAGGGCGACCAGCTGGGTGGTGCTCAGGGGGCGGGCGAGCAGCACCAGCACCGAGGCCCGTCCCGGACCCAGCAGCGCGCCGAGCGCGGCCGACCCCGAACCGGCGCGACGGCGTCGGTCCCCGGCGAGCACGCCCGTGCACGGATAGACGACGGCATACCGCCCCCGACCCTCCGGTCCCCCTGGTCCTTCCCGACCTTCCGGTCCCGCGCGCTGTTTCCGCTCCTCCCACGACACCCAGCCGGCCTTCGGCGTGACCGGCACGAACAGCAGCTCGGCCCCGGAGATCTCGCGCGGCGGATACTCGTGCAGGTTCACCTGGAAGCGGCTCTCGCCGAGCCAGCGCGTCCCCGGCCGCAACGAGTCCAGCACGGCCGCCCAGCCGCCCTGGCTCACCTGCGCCGTCCGTGCGACGACGTCCGCCTCCAGGACGCGCCGGCGGCGCTCCCAGTCCGGCCGCACGGCCGTCTCCCACACGTGCTCCAGGAGCGCCGCCGCCCGCTCGGGCAGGTCGTCCCGGTCCAGGGCGGCGGGCAGCGGCCCGGCCAGGGACGTCCGCAGATGCGCCCTCGCGTCCGAGGGATCGGCCGACCGCACCCGGGCCACGCCCTCCTCGAAGCTCTCGCCGTCCCTCGGCGTGGGCGTCAGGAAGTCGGCGATCCAGCTCCTGCCGAGCCCCGCGCGCACCAGCAGGGCCGTCACCGGGTCCGCGGCCAGCACGGCCCGGTAGCCGGGGAGGCGGGCGTGCAGCCACTCCTGCTCGCCGGGATGGCGCCCCGCCCCCGCGTGCAGCAGCTTCAGACTCGCGAAGGTCTCGGTGAGCGGCGAGATCACGAACCGGCTGCCCGCCAGGGTGTCCGCGTTCACCTGCCACCAGCCCACGCCGCCCCCTCCGTCCTTTCCGCCGTCTGCCGTGCCGCCGTTTGCCATGCCGTGGTGCCGTCGTGCCGTCCTGGACGACCTTTCGCGCGACCGCGAAACAATAACCGGGCTGCTCGAGGCCGTCCGAGACTCCGCACATGCCCCGTTACCGACCGCTGTTCCGCACCCCGGAGTTCACTCCCCTCTTCCTCTCCTCCGCCGCGCACACCGCCGCCTCGACGGTGGGCGGGCTGGCGCTCGGCACGCTGGTCTACCGGGCCACCGGCTCGCCGCTGCTCTCGGCGATGAGCATGTTCGGTCCCTCGCTCGCCCAGGTGCTGGGCGCGACTCTTCTCCTCTCCGGCGCCGACCGGCTGCCCCCGAGAGCCACGCTGGCCGGGATCTCGCTCGGCTTCGCCGTCACCACGGCCGCCCTGGCCGCCCCCGGCCTGCCGGTCTACGGCGTCCTCGCGGTCGTCCTGCTGCAGGGACTGATCGCCTCGCTCGGCGGCGGGGTCCGCTGGGGACTGCTGAACGAGATCCTCACCAAGGACGGCTATCTGCCCGGGCGTTCGCTGTTCAACATCCTGCACGGACTGATGCAGATCGCCGGATACGCGGCCGGCGGCGTCCTGGTGGCGGCGCTCTCCGCACGCCGGACCCTGCTGCTCGCGGCCCTGCTGTACGCCGTCGCCGCCGCGGTCGCCCGGCTGGGGCTGACCGCCCGCCCGCCGCGCGCCGCCGGCCGCCCCTCCGCCGCCGCGACCCGGCGCACCAACGCCGTCCTGTGGTCCTCCCGCCCCCGCCGCCTCACCTACCTGGGGCTGTGGCTGCCCAACGGTCTGGTCGTCGGCTGCGAGGCCCTGTTCGTGCCGTACGCCCCGGACGCGGCGGGTACGCTGTTCGCCTGCGCCGCGCTGGGCATGCTGGTGGGCGACGTGACGATCGGCAGGCTGGTCCCGCCGGCGGCGCGCACCCGGCTGGCGACCCCGCTCCTGCTTCTGCTGGCCGCGCCCTACGCCCTGTTCGCCCTGCACCCCGCGCTTCCGCTCGCCGCGGTCTGCGCCGCCCTCGCCTCCGTCGGCTTCGGCGCGAGCCTGGTCCAGCAGGAACGGCTCATGGCGCTCACCCCGCCCGAGCTCAGCGGCCACGCGCTGGGGCTGCACTCGTCCGGGATGCTCACCGTGCAGGGCGCGAGCGCCGCCCTCGCGGGCACGGCGGCCCAACTCACCTCCCCGGCCGCGGCGATGACGGCGATGGCCCTGACGTCGGTCGCGGTGACCCTGGCGCTGCACTCCGCGGGACGAGCCGGAGCACGACCCACGGCGCGCACGGGCCCGGCCGAGTGAGCGCGCTCAGCCGTGGGCGTGCGTGTGGGCGACGGCGTGGCCCTTGCCGCGGGCGATCATCCACTTGTTCACCGGCGTCGTGATCAGGAAGGCCACCGCGAAGCCGCCGAGAAGGGCCGCCCAGAACAGCCCGTCCGACAGCTGGGCGTCCATCGCTCCCGGCGTGAAGGCGACGATCGCGTTGTCGACCAGTTCCATCACGGCGATCGAGACGGTGTCGGCGGCCAGCGCCACCTTGACGGCGGCCCGGAGGTCCAGACCCGCCCGGCGCACCGAGAACAGGGTGAGGGAGTAGCCGAAGAAGAACGCGAGCACGATCGCGACGACCATGGTCGGCACGTTGCCCCAGCCGAGGGCGGTGCCGATGACCATGCCGAGGATCTCGCCGATGGCGCACCCGGTCAGGCAGTGCAGCGTCGCCGTGACGGCCATGGCCCAGGAGGCGTGGCCGCGCTGCTGTTCGTGCCCGCCGGACGCCCCGTGACCGCCGGTGCGGCCCTGCACCCCGGAGTGGTGGGGCTGGTGCGGGTGCTCGGGCTCGTGGGAGCGGTGGGGTCGCTGAGGTTGGTCGGGCTCCGCGTGCTGGTCGTGAGACATGCCTCCTGTATACCCCTGGGGGGTATCCGGGGCAAGCGATGACGCGCTTTCGACGGTTCGCGGCTGATGGCCGGTGGCTGGTGGCTGGCGGCCGGTGGCTGGCGGCCGGTGGCTGAGGGGTGACGGTCGACCGCCGAGAGTCCGCCATGCCCGCGGTCCGCCGTCCGGCGCGCGGCGGCTTGCGCGATGGGCTTTGCACGGGGCGACGGACATGGAGGGCGCGCGCCGGGTCTTCCGGCGCGAGAACGTCGCCAGACCGCGGAGCGGCGTGACGGACTTGACCGCTGGTCAAAATGGGAGCAGTGCCCCCGGAATGCCTGCCTCCGGGCTTTCAGGGGCGACCCAAAGCGATTTTAAACACCTTCAGAAAACGGTTTCGTTCGTCCCGTTGACACCTTGCGCACCCCCTTTTAAGGTCACGCCAGCATTCTGACCAGGTGACGAGATTTCGAACGTTTGAGAGGCAAGTGCCCTGCGCATCACCGGAGTCAGCACACCCGTGACCGGAAACCGGTGGCGCAGCCTGAGGTATTCACAGGTGCGTACCGGCAAACCGGTTAGCGGGGTGGGCGAAATCCGCGCAGGCGGCCGCGCCGGGACGCCTTTCGGCGATCTGCGGGCCATCGGGATGGCCGAAATTCGACCCCGCCGATCCGCCGGAGGACCGGCCCCTCGCGTCCCTCTCTCCATTCGCGCCCCTCGCACCCCTCATGCCTCGCACACCCCTCACACCCCTCATGGCCCTCACGGACCTCATGTCGCGCGGTCGACCTCTGCGAGATCCGCCGACCGATCACGGCTGACGGACCCGGCGCACCACGATCCCCGACGACCTCGGCGGCCGCGTGCGCCTGCGAGGACGGCGAGCACCTCGCCCCCGTCGCTCCACGCCGCCGGAAGTCCCTCCGCCCGTCTGTGCGGCGCCTCCGCTGTGCCACGCCTTCCCGCGGACCCGCGGCCCTTCTCCGGTCCGCCGCCCCACTGCTTCTTCCCCACCGACGGCTGACACTCCGTCACCCACCCCCCTCAACGACGAGAAACTAGGAACCATCTCCATGCGTAACCGAAGAGCCTTCCTCGCCGCCCTCACGGGAGTCGCGTCTCTGTCCCTCACCCTGTCCGCCTGCGGCGAGACCGACAGCAGCGGGGACAAGGCCAAGGGCGGCACCATCGGCATCGCGATGCCGACCCAGGCCTCCGAGCGCTGGCTGACCGACGGCAAGAGCGTCGTCAAGGACCTGAAGGGCTACGGATACCAGACCCAGCTGGTCTACGGGCAGGACAACCCCAAGACGCAGGTCTCCCAGATCCAGGCCCTGATCAAGCAGGGCGTGGACGCGCTGATCATCGCGGCCATCGACAACAAGTCGCTGAACGGCGTGCTCCAGGAGGCCGCCGCCGCGAAAATACCGGTGATCTCCTACGACCGGCTCATCCTCGGCACCGCCAACGTCGACTACTACGTCTCCTTCGACAACGATCAGGTCGGACGGCTGCAGGCGCTCTACATCATCGACAAGCTCGGCCTGGAGGACGGAAAGGGACCGTTCAACATCGAGCTTTTCGCCGGTTCCCCCGACGACAACAACACCCAGTACTTCTTCGAGGGCGCGATGCACCTTCTGCAGCCGTACCTGGACAACAAGCAGTTGGTCGTCCGGTCCGGCCAGACCGCGATGAAGGAGGTCACCACCCTGCGCTGGGACGGCCCCACCGCGCAGAAGCGCATGAACGGCCTCCTCTCCGACTACTACCGGACCAAGAAGGTCGACGCGGTCCTGTCGCCCTACGACGGCATCTCCATCGGCGTGCTGAACGCGCTGAAGGGGGACGGCTACGGTTCCAACAGCAAGCCCCTGCCGATCATCACCGGCCAGGACGCCGAACTGGCGTCGATCAAGTCGATCATCGCGAACGAGCAGTCGCAGACCGTGTACAAGGACGTCCGCCAACTCGCCTCCGCGGCAGCCGACATGGCGAACGACATCCTCACCGGCAAGACGCCCAAGGTGAACAACAGGCTGAGCTACAAGAACGGCGTCAAGACCGTCTCCTCCTACCTGCTGCAGCCGACCAGCGTCGACAAGTCCAACTACAACTACGTGCTGGTCGCGGGCGGTTACTACACCGCCGCCGAGCTCAAGTAGCCGTACGACGCACACGCCGCCGGTGACCGGCCGGGGACGGGCCACGGGGAGCGGGGACGGGAGGCGGGGGACCGGGTGGAGAGAGAGCGGCGCCGGGCGGCGGACGCGGCGGATCTCGTCGTGGCCGGCTGCGGATGGCTCCTGACGGTGACCGTCGTCGCCCTGCCGGGGCTCGTCCTGAACGACGGGCCGCTGACGGCGTACCTGGTCGTGGTGGGCGGTGTGATCGGCCTGCTGTGGGCCCGCAGCAGGCTGCACCGCTGACGCTGCGGGTGACGGCGGCGAGGCCGGCGCGGTGACTCAGGCCGGCGTCCCGCTCTCTGCGCCCGGCGCCGGACGGCGGTGCGGACGGCCCAGCGCCAGGCGCGCCACGCGCGGCCAGTCCACCACGGCGGCGGTCGCGCCTGCCGCGCCCGGGCGGCGGCGCGGCACGCGGACCCGCAGCGCACCGGGCGCGCTGCGGCACACCACGGGCGACGGCAGCACCGTGTGCTCCCCGTCGATGCCGACCGGCAGGGTCGCCGTGTCGGCTTCGACGACGACTTCCTCCGCACTCAGCCGCATGACTCCCGGCGCCCGGGGACCGCGCACCAGGCGCGCCGCGTCGGCGGCGTTGTCGACCCGCACGCCCACCACGCCCAGCTCGCCCGAGTCCAGCCGCTGTCGGCGTCCCGGATTGACCGCGTCCACGGCCCGCCCGTAGGGGTTGTTGCTGACGAGCAGCGCCTGAAGACCCTCGGCCCGGGCGGGACCCCCGGCCCCGGCCGCCCTCATGCGCAGCCTGGGCGCGTCCTCGGCGGTGAGAAGGCCGGGGAGCGCCTGGAGGACGGTGTGCGCCTTCGCGTCCCGGTAGGCGGGGTCGGCGACCACGGCCGCGTACGTCCCGAAGGAGGCGTTGTTGACGAAGACCCGGTTCGCGGCGTACCCGAGGTCGACGCGGAGCTCGACGGCGTCGGACAGGGCCCCGAGAGCCGCCGCCGGGTCGTCGCGGTCGAGGCCGAGGTCGAGGGCGAAGTGGTTGCGGGTGCCGACGGGGATCACCATGAACGGCAGATCGTTGCGGGCCGCGACTTCGGCCACCAGGGCCTGGGTGCCGTCGCCGCCCGCCACCCCGAGCAGGTCTGCTCCCTCGGCCACGGCCCGCCGGGCCAGCTCGGCGACGTCCTGGCGCCCGTCGAGCAGCACCACCCGGCAGCCCGCGTCCCGGGCCTTCTCCACGAGGTGGAACCGGCCCGCCTTGCCGCCGCCCGAGCGCGGATTCATGAGGATCCAGGGGGCCCGTGGAGCTTCGGCGACCTCCCGTTCGAAGCCGATGCGGCCGCCTGTCGAGGACGCATGAGCCGAGGACGCATGAGCCGAGGACGCGCGCGCCGCCGTCAGGGCCAGCACCCACAGGGCCACGGAGAGCAGCGCCGGCCCGAGCATGCCGAACGCGGCGTACAGGGCGAGCACGGCGACCGGCGCCGCCACCGCCAGAGCCACCCCGACGCCACGGACCACCCCGGTGTGCGACAGCGCCCACCACACGCCGACGGCGGCGAGCGCCACCCCGGCGACGCCGACCAGGGCCCACAGCGCGCTCCGCAGACCGGCGGCGACGAGCGGCACGAGGACGCAGCCCAGCAGGGCCAGCAGGGCGAGGCGAGCCCATCCGGCGCCGCTGCCGCCTCGCGCGCGCCCGGTCCCGCGCCCTGCCCCTCCGGGCCTCTCGGCGTGCCCTACGTGTCGTCCCACCTGCGGCCCTTTCGTCGTCCCAGCCGCCGGCCCCGGCGTCGTTCAGCCGCTCAGCGACCGGAGGCGGGGAGGGTGGTGGAGCCCGGGTGCTCCGCCGGGCGGTGGCCGCTCAGAACCAGTTCCTTGGCCCTGCGGAACTCCTCGTCCGTGATGTCGCCGCGGGCGCGGATCTCGGACAGCCGGGCGAGCTCGTCGACGCTGCCGGTCCCGCCGCCGGCCGCGGTCTGTCTGATGTAGGCGTTGAAGTCCTCCTGCTGCGCACGCGCCTGCGCGATCTCCCGGCGGCCCATGTTCCTGCCGCGGGCCATCACGTAGACGAACACGCCCAGGAAGGGCAGGAGGATGCAGAACGCCAGCCAGCCGGCCTTCGCCCAGCCGCTCAGCTCGTCGTCGCGCAGGACGTCGCCGACGATCCGGAAGAGCAGCACCAACCACATGATCCACAGGAAGAGCCAGAGCACGCTCCAGAAGACGCCCAGCAGGGGGAAGTCGTACGCCAGAGAGGTCTGCGCGCTGTGCTCACCGATGTCGCTCATGTCGCCTCCGTTCCGGGCGCTCGCCCGGCGGCCCGGGCGCTTCGTTCGGCGCCCGGCTACAGCGTGCGCACGCCGATGCGGCCCCGGCCTCACCCGGCACGGGTGAGCGTGTGCCCGCGCAGCGTGCGACGGCCGGACACGGGCGCTGGTGTGCGCCCCCGTCCGGCGTCGCGGACGTCGGTCGGTCGGTCGGTCGTGGATCCTCACGCTGCGCTCGGCCGTGGGTCCGACCGGCGTCCGGTCAGAACTTCAAGATCTCGCGGTCGAGCGGATACTGGTCACGGTGAGGGCCGTCGTACGGCGAGGGCGTGATCGGCAGGACGCCGGTCGGCTGCAGGCCCAGGTTGTCGTCCCAGAGTCGGGGCACGACGTGTCCGACGACGCGGAAGTGCCGGAAGGTGAACGGCGGACTGTCGGTGGGGAAGAAGTGCGCCGTGGTCATCACCTGGAAGTGCAGGTGCGGCGTGGTGGAGTTGCCGCTGTTGCCGATCAACCCGAGGACCTGGCCGGTGTCGACCCGGTCGCCCTTGCGGACCTTGAGCGAGCCGGGCTTCATGTGGGCGTAGAGCAGATAGCGGCCCGGCGCGACCTGCACGGTGACGTGGTTGCCGACGGTGTCCTCGATCGGCGGGACGGGCGGTGTGACGGGCGGCGTGTTGTCCGCGATTCCGTCCTGGACCTCCACCACGGTGCCGCCGGCCGAGGCGACGATCGGCTGACCGTAGCTCAGGTAGCTGGTGAGCTGTGCGGGGTCGCCTTGCCAGGTCTGGCCCTGCCTGCCGACCCGGTACCAGTCGATCGCGAAGCGCTGCGGCACGTAGAAACGGCCGTTGATCGGGGCGAGGCCGCGCCGGTGGTGGGTGTTGCCGCAGCACGACTCGCTGGAGTACCAGGTACCGGGACGGACCGGCGGGCTCAGGTTCAACGGCGGCCTGCCGGAGGTCCGGGTGGCCTGCACCGTCTCCACGAAGGGGGAGGGGCCGGAGGGGGCCAGCACGGCGCCCGAGAGACGGTGCTCGAGGACCTCGGGCGCCGGCCGGCGGCGGTCGAGGACCAGGTCGAGCCAGATGATCCACTGCTGGGAGCCCTGGATGACGGTCGGCGTCGGCCCCGGAGGCGCCGGGGTGTACCCGTCCGCACCCGGCAGCGGGTCGCCCACCGGGTTGGCGGCGTCGGCCAGCGCCTGCCCGCGCAGCGAGCCGACGACCCGGTGCGTGCGGGCGTCTCGGACCTCGACGCGGTCGAGCCGCAGCGGCGTGCTGCTGGGCAGCGCACTCGTGGTGAGCAGCTCGTACGAGATGTGCGTCTTGCCGTCCGTGGCGACGAACGGCGTCGGTTTGGTCAACACTGCCGCCGTCAACGGCGTGAACTGTGCGCCGGGCGCCGGAGTGGCCGGGCCGGTTGCTTGTCCTTGTCCCGCCGAGGCCACCAGCATGCCGGCCGCGAGCACGGCAGCGGCGAGCCCGCGAAGTAGCGGGCCGCGGCCAGTGCGGTTGCGAGGGTCGCGCTCTGCCATTGCGCTCTTTCGTTCGTCGGATCCGGGGCCGCGAACGACGCCGGCGCGCCCCGCGCCGAGGCGCACGCCCATGTAATCCCGCGGCGTGCCGCTCCGGGCGCAGGGCGTCGGACGCAGGCGACGAACTACACCCGTCCAGCCGCAGCGGCCGCCGAGCCCCGCCCGTCGGCGTCGGCGTCGGCGTCGGTGTGGGTGTCGGCGAGGGCGCAGAGCCGGGGAGAGGAGAGGGTGCGGGCGGCGACCGACGGCCGGACGGTAGAGCCGGTGGGGGCGCCGCCCGGTATCCACGATCCGAGGTCGCGGGGTCGCGGGGTCGCGGGGGTCAGTGGGCGGCTCGCGGCGCGGCGGTGTCGCGGACGAAGACGGGCTTGAGGTGCTTCTCGGGAAGAACCTCGGGAAGTCGCTCCCAGTCCAGGACATGGGAGACGACCCGCTCGGGGGTGACCTTCCCGGACGCGGCGAGGTCCAGGGCGTCGGGAAGGTGGTGGCGCACGTTGTCCCGGGCGATGCGCAGGGTGACGCCGGTGAGGTACATGTCGAGCAGCGGCAGTTCGCCGGGGCGGAAGTGGTTGCCCGCCGATTCGCAGATGCCCTCCGGCGCCAGGGAGTTGAGCGCGAGGGCGAGTTGGTCGACGCGGCCGGTGGCTTCGACGGCGATGTCGAAGCCGTGCCGGATCGGCTCGATCGTCTCGGCGGTGCGGGCGCCGAAGCCCGCTGCGATCTCGCGGTGTTCGGGGTCGGGGTCGACGTAGAGGACGTCGCCTGCGCCGAGCGCGCGGGCGATGTCGCACACGTACAGGCCGATGCTGCCGCGCGCGACGACCAGGACCCTGGCTCCGGGCCGGGCTTCGAGGTGGGGGGCGATCAGACGCCAGGACAGGGACCAGTTGTCGCTCGCCGAGGCCATGGCGACCGGGTCGACGCCGGCGGGAAGCGGGACGAGCATGGCGTCCGCGTACGGGACGCGGACCAGGTCGGAGAAGAGACCGCCCCAGTTGCCGCCGATGGGTGCGCCGTACATGGCCATGTACGGGACCGAGGTGCAGTGCGCGGTCAGTCCCCTGCGGCAGTGGGCGCAGGCGCCGCAGTTGACGGACCAGGGCACCACGACTAGGTCGCCCGGGGCGACGGCGGTGACGGCGTCGCCGGTCTCGACGACCCGGGCCACGCACTCGTGGCCGAGGGCGAACGGCGGTTCTATGAAGCCGTGTCCGGCCAGGATCGCGGAGTCCACATCGCAGGAGGTCGCGGCGACCGGTGCGACGATCGCCTCGCCGTCCGCCTGGAGCCGGGGGTCGGGCGCTTCGCGCCACTCGACGGTGCGCCGGCCGACGTAGGTCAGTTCACGCATCGCTGCGCTTCTCCTTCGCCAGCGCCACCAGGTCGGCGTGGCGGATGACGGAGCCGCCCGCACCCCACGCGCCGTCGGGCTGTTCGTTCACCAGCACCCACACCCGCAGGGCGTCGTCCGGGCCGAGGCCGGCGGCGGACAGGACGGTCTTCGTCGCCTCCTCGACCAGACCGGCCCTGCGGCGCTCGGACAGAGCCCCCTGCGGGACGGTGACGTCCACGAGGAATCGCGGCGCGTCGTCCTCCGCCGTGATCTGCGCGTCCTCGGGAATCTCCACCAGATAGCTCCACGCCTGGGCGCGGAAGAAGGCGGTGTCGGGTGCGCCCTCCCAGCGGAGCAGCACGGCGGCGAGGTCCCGCTGGACGCAAGCGCGGCCCTCCTCGCTCAGGGAACCGGTCGGGGCGGTCAGCCGGACCAGGGGCATGGCGGCTCCTTCGTTCTACGACGGCCTTTCGCTATGACGATCGTTATAGCGAAAGGCCACAGTAGAATATGACGGTCGTTATAGCCAGTGGGGGGGCGGCGCAGACAGGGCGGGGTGCGGGCGGGGAGGAGGGTGACCCTGATTCAGGGGCGGGTCACCAGCCCAGCACGCCGTGGCGGTCGCGGAGGGTTCCGGTCGGTCCGTCCGCGCCGATGGTGGCGAGTTCGACGATCGCGTCGGTGCCCTCGGTCACCGTCTGCGGGCCGCTGTGCCCGTTGAAGTCGGTGGCGGTGTAGCCGGGGTCGGCCGCGTTGACCTTCACCTCCGGCCAGGACTTCGCGTACTGCGTGGTCAGCATGGTCACGGCGGCCTTCGACGCCGTGTAGAGCGGCGCGACGGCCCGGCCCTCGACGCGCCCGGTGTCATGGGTGGCCGCGAACGACCCCATGCCGCTGGACACATTGACGATGACCGGGTGGGCGGACTTGCGCAGCAGCGGCAGGAACGCGTGCGTCACCCGGACGATCCCGACGACGTTGACCCCGAAGACAGCGGACGCGTCGGCGGCCGTGAGCTGGTCGGCGGGAACATGTGCCCCGAAGACACCGGCGTTGTTGATCAGTACGTCGATGCCGCCCTCGCGAGCCTCGATGTCGGCGGCGGCCGCGGCGACCGACGCGTCGTCCGTCACGTCGATCTGCACGAAACGAGCGCCGAGCGCGTCGGCGGCCGCCTGGCCACGCTCCGGATCGCGAGCGCCGACCACGATGGTGTGGCCGGCGTCGATCAATCTGCGGGCGGTCTCGTACCCGAGGGACTTGTTGGCTCCGGTGATGAACGTTGTCGTCATGCGCTCACTCTCAGCCCGTGACGAGAGGACAACCAGTGCCTCCTGCGACGGTAGGACGGCCAGTACCAGGCACGACGGCTGTCCGGCGGACACAATGGTCGAGTGGACGAGACCCTTGGCACGGCGCTGCGCCGCTGGCGCGACCGCCTCTCCCCCGTCGACGTCGGGCGGCCGGCGCGGCCCGGGCGACGTGCGGCGGGCTTGCGACGCGAGGAACTGGCCGAGCTCGCCGGGCTGTCGGTCGACTACGTGGTGCGCCTGGAGCAGGGACGCGCCACGAGCCCTTCGGCGCAGGTCGTCGAGAGCCTGGCCAGGGCACTGCAGCTGCAGCCCGCGGAGCGCGACTACGCCTACCGCCTGGCCGGCCTGCTCCCTCCCCAGGAGGGGACGATCTCCACGCACGTTCCGGCGGGGGTCCAACGGATGCTGGCCCGCCTCGGAGAGTTCCCCGTGGGCGTGTTCAGCGCCGACTGGACCTTGCTGTCCTGGACTCCCGGATGGGCCGTGCTGCTCGGCGACCCCGGCGCACGGCCGCCCGCCGAGCGGAACCTGGCGCGGGCGGTCTTCGCGACGGGCCCCTCGGGGCTCGCGGCCTGGCCCGTGCTCCAGGAGGGCGACGCCCTGCGCCCCGCCCTGGTCGCCGATCTGCGCACGGCTCTCGTCACCTATCCCCGCGACCGTCGACTGACCGGCCTCATCGAGGAACTGCGCTCCACCAGTGCGGAGTTCACCCGGCTGTGGGACAAGGGCGCGGTCGGACGCCACGTCTCGTCCCGCAAGACCATCGTGCACCCCCAGGTCGGCGAGGTGACCTGCGACTGCGATGTGCTCACCGTCCCGGGCTGCGACATCCGCCTCGTCGTCTACACGGTGGCCGCAGGCTCCGCCGACGCGGAAAAGCTGGAGTTCCTACGCGTGACGAACGGAGTCCACACCGCCGGCCCCACCCCACCGACCCCCAACCACCCCTCCACGCCATAACCCGGCGGCCGACCGCGCCGACGACCAAGTGCCCATACGCCTCAAGCCCGCCGGACGCCGATCCGAAAAGCGAGATTGCCGGACGGCGGCGTATGGAAACCGAACAGGGCGATGAACAGCACGCCGAGGACGGCGGTGATGAAGGGCAGGACCGCGTCCGTCGATGACCGACGGAGATGTAGGGGCAGGAACGCAGTTCAGAGGAATCAGTCGGCCTCGTCGCGCGGCATCTCCGGCAGGATTCGAACCTGCGACACCCGCTTCAGGGGCTCGATCGAGGCACGATCCTCACGGCCCGGTAGTCGTAGCCGTCCTGCTTGAAGCCAGGGGCTTCCCACCGGAGATCTACACGCTGCCCAGGCGACAGCGTACGAAAGCCCTTCGTCTGGATGTCGGCGTAGTGGCCCCAACAACCGCCGGGCGTCTCGGGGGAGTCGAGTACGCCCCACCCTTCCTCGTCGTACCACTCACGGACAGTCGCAATCACCATGCAGCGACTCTACGGGGAGCCGGCTGAGCCGACGAGTCGGACGCCCTCAGCTTGGAAATGCTGAGGTCAATTCAGGGCCGGAGCAAGGCCTCGACTCATCCTCTCAGCCCGAACTCGTCAAGGCCGGAGTAGATCAATGCAGTGCGAGCCGCAGGAAAGGCCAAACACTCTGCCCGACCTGAATAGATCGCCACCAGTGAGTCCGCTCCTCGCCACCAGGTGTCAGCCAGCCCCTGGACCTCTCGCACCGGCTCAAAGTCGTCCAGCGCAACGCTGTCGACGTCGTCGCCGACGACCTTGGTGATGTGCTTCGCGCGCAAGGACGCACGGTGCGCCAGTGCGAGCGACTCGACCCATCCCTCCACGCTCGCATGAAGCGGTGTCCACCGATCTCCGTCGATGCCGAACTCGTCAGCCGGCCCGATCACGAAGGAGTAGGCCACAGAGCACCGCTGATCTCCTGCGGCGAACGACCATCCTCCAGAGGGCGCGGCCTCCGGCACATCGGGGTGAAAGTACCGGGGGCCGCCCTCGTACTGCGGTCCGGGAGGCAGAACCAGGCCACCCCACCGTCGCTGGAACGCAGCCATCCGGTCGATGACTGCTGACGGGATGTCCCGCTCCAGCCAGCGCTGTCTGTGGTCTTCGATCGAGTCGGTGTCGATCCTGATGCCGTGCGTGCCGACAAAGGCCCGGCCCGTTGGCGTCAGTCCGCCAGGAACATCGTCGCCGAGGTGGAGATTCACTGAACGGACGCTACCCGGCACCCGGCGCAAGCGTCCCGAATCGTGCTCAGTCGAGGAACCCCGCAGCTTCCTGGAGAACGCCCGGCTCTGGCGCGACTACCTGTACTGCGCCCACTCGCTGCCCCTCGTCTGGGGGCTGGTCCAAGGGGAAGTCCACGGCCTCACCAGGTCGGACGTGGACCTGTACACGGGGGAGCGGTACATCCGTCACACGCTTCAGCGGGTCCGTCGGCGGTGGTCACTACCAACCCCGCATCCGCGTAACCGGTTCGGTCGCGAGGCCACGCCTGTACTGCCGTCCGACGTTGCCCAGGCCATTCAGCTCGCTCTCCGCGCCGGTTGGACTCCGACGGCTCCGGGCTCCCCATTCCACCTCAACCAATCCGCCCGCTTCACGCCCTCATTCTGAACGGAGCAGGAAAAGGGCTGGTGCCTGTGCCACAGCCGACGACAGTCAGCCACGACGGTGGGCGCGGCGACCGATCACGCACGCGTGTGCCTCGCTGTACCCCCACCGGCCTCAGCCACGCTGTCGGGGTGCGTTCCGTCCACCGGGGCAGGTTGCGGCGGCGGAACCGTGGCGGAGGGGTATTGGGCGGTGACCTCTTCGTCCCGAGACAACTTGCGTGGGGGCGGCGGCGCCTTGGGCTGATGCAGCCCTCATCTGCTGCAACGGTCCGCGGACGTCCACGCTCGTCCGCCGCTGTTCGCCAGCGTTGTCACGCAGTCAGACACTCACTTGGGACGCAGACCACCTGTGAGCCGCTGCGTGGGTGCAACGGGGAGCCCGCTGCTTGGGTCAGATGGCTATGCCATCAGCGCACGAGAAACCGTGCTGGCCACGGCTGGCTGTGACGGGCGCCTCGGTCTGAATCGGGGGGGCATGCTGACGAGCGGCCGCCCCGGGGTGCCACCGCCGTGTGCGGGCCAGTGGTTCCCCGGCGAGCGGGCCCGCGGAACTCACCGGGCGGAGGACGTGGTCTGTGTCGGCGCCCGTGAGTCGCCGTCCGTCGACGCCGGGGGCGAGAACGCGAACAAGGCCACCAACGCGGCGACCACTGTCCCCCAGACACAGATCGCGCCCACGAGATCGCGTGCATGCGGGCCGCCGCCCGTCGCGGCCTGGTCCCTGAAGCGGTATACGGCCATCGCCGCCGCCGTCGCGACCAGCAGGATCAGGACTGCTGTGCCGTCCATGTGCAATGTCATTGCCGGGCCTTCCGAGGATCGGGGCCTGCCCGCCGGCGTCCGGTGAGGATTCCGGGCGGGCAGGCGCGACCGATGTGCTGCGACGTGGCGTCGGATGGTGGGACGTAAGGGGCCGGACAGTCGCCGCGCAAGCATCCTGACATCCCGGTTTCACGATCCGGGAGATTCTCAACTGCCGTCAGTGACCCTTGAGTTCAGGAATGCCTGACGCATGAGGACACAGTAGGGGATTCTCCCGGAGCCTCGTCATGAGCCGCATGTGTACAAACCCGCGGGTCGCACTTTGACGTTCTGCACAAGTCGGTCGGCGCGGGTGACCAGTGCGTCCCGTTCCGGTTCGGTGCGGAATGTCCCTGCCCGATGTCCGCTCCGGCCTCGGCCACCGTGCCACGCGGTGCTGGTGCTCAACCCCGCCCAGGCGCCTCAGGCCCCGTTCGGCGGCTGACTGTCCGCCGCTACCCCTCCCGGCGTGACTTGTATAGACGAGTGGATGTGTACGGCGCTCGGCGGGAGGCGATAGCCACATGGACCGGCTGCTCAAGCGCCGTCTGCCCGTCGCCTGAGAGGCGACTGCCGTCAACCACTACCGTCGAGGGCCCGCCACCTACGGAAATCCGTAGGTGGCGGGCCCTTGAGCTGGTGTGGCTATCACCCGCTCTGACCAGCTAGTCAGCTACTCCCGCAGTGCGGGGGAACCTCACCGCCGTCACCGCCGTCGGGCAGTGCTTCACTGTCGTGCTGAGCGCACTCAGTCCAGCCACTCGGGCTCTGTGCTGTAATCCTCCGAACGGTGCGGGGAGAGCGCGATGAACAGGGGGGACATAACGTGGCTGCTCGAATTGGCCGTGCCGCTGGGGTGCTCGTGATGGGGGTGGCCCTACCGGTGGCCGGTTGCGACGACACCGGTGGTGGGGGAAGCGAGAAGCCCGATGCGGCGGCGATCAAGGCTGCCCGAGCTTTTCAACAAGCCTCGGTGGACCAGGATTGGGAGGCCGCCTGCGAAGCCCGGACAGAACGCCTGCGGAAGAGCATGGGGGCGGACAGCATCGCCGAGTGCGTAGAGATCACTAAGACGTCCCGTATCCGCGCCTATTCGGACGCGCGGGTGACCACCGGTGAGACGGTCAAGGTCGAGGCATTCGGCCCGCATCCGGCAGGAGTCGGATTGTGGGTGGCCCTCGATGCCGGTTCGGCGGCACCCGGCATGATCGCCCACACCGCACTTCGGCTCGTTCCCGGCGAACGGGGTGCGTGGCTCGTCGATCAGGCGGTCAACCTCGACGAAACCATGGGCACAGGCGCCAAGGCGGTGCGGGCCGCGCTGGCCCGCAAGTGAGCTACTGGGCCAGCAAAGCGCAATGACAGCGTCCATCCCCGACGATTTTGAAAACCGTCGTGGCAGCGCTGTGACCGTGGGTTCAGATCCCACACCCACCGCAGGTGAGCGGACCCTGAACAGGCAGATCGGTCCGGGGTCGTTCGCATGTCCGTGCACCGTAGTTGCCTGGTGCTCTCCTATGGGGCACGAGAGGGGTACGGCTACCGACTGCGAGCCTCAACGAGGTCCACGAACAGCGATATGCCGAAGATGGCGACAGCTACGAACCCGGCTACCAACAGGGTGACGATCAACGCGGTCGCCATCGTGATCCGCGTGCGTCTCACAGCCGACCTGTATTCGCTGTCGTCGTCCCAGTCCTGATCATGCATGGCGGCCCCCTTGGCAGGCACCGTACAAGAGGGGCACCGCATGCGGCAGACGGAGGCTCGCGTCCAGGCGGGGGAGAGGTGGACGGACTCCGACTACGTCTTCGCCACTCGCACCGGCCGCCCCGTCGAGCCGCGCAACCTCTACCGCTCCTACACCCGCGTCGCGGAGTCCGCAGACCTCCGCGTGATCAGGCTGCACGACGCCCGCCACGGGACCGCCACGCTCCTCACGGCGGCCGGAGTCGCGCCCCGCGTCGTGATGGAGATCCTCGGCCACTCCCAGATCAGCATCACCATGGACGTGTACACGCACGTCGTGCAGGACACCCAGCGCGAGGCCATGAGCCACATGGACCGGCTGCTGAGGAAGTGGAAGAGGCGCCCCGGGCGGGACTGACCGCCCGCGTTGATGTCAAAAGTGGATGTCAAAGGCCCCGGACCATGATCGGTCCGGGGCCTTTCGCCTGGTGCCCCCGGCAGGATTCGAACCTGCGACACCCGCTTTAGGAGAGCGGTGCTCTATCCCCTGAGCTACGAAGGCCGGGATCTGTCGGAAAATGTGTCTGAAATTAATGCCCAGATGAGACGGGCGTCAGACGTGTTCCCGGCAGAGGTGCGGCGGCATGGCTGGCGTGCAGCTGTGCCACCGCCCACAGTGTAGCGGCTGGCATGGTGGCGGCTGGAGGGTTGGTCATCTTGGCCGTTGGGCGGGAGGTCTGGCCGAGTGGTGCCGGCGGCTCAGCAGGGGCAGACGACCCGTGGACGGCGGGGTCAGGCGGCGAGGGAGAGTGGCTTCCGGCCCAGGGCCCGGGTGATGGAGTTGTTGACCCAGGCGTAGCCGATGTAGATCAGCAGGCCGGCGTTGGCGCCGTAGGCGGGGACGCGTTCGTGGGGGTAGGCCTGGTCGAAGCGGGAGTGGTTCGACTCGCTGTCCTGCCGGAATCCCAGGAGTCGGCGACCGGCAGGTGTGTTGGGTGGGATCTGCCTCAGATGTTCGGTCCGGTTGAAGCGCGGCTTCTTGTTGGACGGGTCGATTTCACGGTCCTCTTTGGTTTCATCCACGCGAATACGCAACTCGTGGTCGCCGTGTGAGCAGGGGACGACGAGGCGGTGGTAAAAGCGGCTCTTCTTCTGCTTTCGGCGTTCCAGCTCTTCTACGGGTAGGGGTGTGTAGTAGGTATCGCCGTCCACCGTGAAGCGGCGCTGGCAAATTCGCCCCTCCGCGGTGTAGAGGTCGTGACTGCACTTCTTGTTCTTTTCGTAGTGTTTTTCGTAACGCTGCAGAGAGTGAGGTTCCAGCCCGCCATGCTGGCGGGTGAAAACCACGATTCCGTCTGCGACCAGGGGGGCTCGGTGGACACCGCGGAGGGCGGTGTCGTACGTGAACGCACGGATGCCGGGTGCTTTGCTCAGGATGTGGTGCATGAGCCGAACCACAGCGGTCCCTTCGTCTTCCCGTTCAGGGTCGCGCTTCCTCGATTTGGTGCGTACGGACTCCAGAGCCAGGATGACTCGGCTGTGCGGAGTGCGGGTTACACGGACAGCGAGGGAGAGGAACTTGTTTCCGTAAACCGGCTTGCCTCCGCCTTCGGTGGTGGTGCTGGCGTCTGGGTCCACCCGGTGACGTCGAACTTCTCCCGTTTCCTTGTCTACGATTTCATGCCGGGTGTGTTTGGACGGTGGTGCCGCCACTGTTGCGTCTCCATGGATAACCTGTTCGCGCTCAGGGTAGATCCAGCTTCCGCGTGATCCTGACTCCGTCAGCATCCCCATGTCGAGAGCTTGCTGGATCCATAAATCCCGGCTTGCATCACGCACAGCACCCATATGCGTCTTGAGGTGGTTTTTGAAGAAATAGTTCCACTGGCTCAGGCTCGGGCCGATCGGTTTGAGGGAATCGGCTTCCTCGGACCCCAGGTGCTTTCGTACAGCTTCACAGACCGGGTTCCACCAGAGCTCGCGTTGGAGATGGCGTGCTGTGCTGCGGGCCGAGCGGAAAATGGATATCGAGCACAGAAAGACAAAGTAAACGTACGGGGGATACTCGGGCGGGCGCCCGACGCTGCCGGGTTCGCGTACTGGCAGGGCCTGCCGGACCGCCTCGAACAGGTCGGGATTGTTCAGAAGAAACTCGAATCGCTCGTCGATCGTCAGCGGGGGCGCTTGGTGGCCTGGCTGAGGCGGGGGGTCCGAGGCGGAGCCGAAGGCGTCGTCGGGGATCGGGCCCAACAGCCAGTCGCGGGCTTTCGTGGTCTTCCCCTTGGCCCGGCGGAAGGGTTTCTTGGGCGCGGTCACGCCACCTCACCGCCTTCGCCCTCGGCGTTCCACTGGTGCCCGGCGAGCGCGGCGGCGGAGTCGAGGGAGGACAGGCCGAGGCGGCGGGCGACCTCGGAGAGCTGGCCGGTCTCGGAGAAGATCCTGCGGGCGACGTAGCGGGTGACGTCCTTGGGTTCGACCCTGCGCTCATGGGTGGCCAGTCCGCTGCGGCGGGCGATGTCGCCGAATCCGGAGCAGACGCTGGCCTGCGAGCGGTACGCGGACGAGGCCATAGTGACCAGGCGCGGCGGTGCTCCCGTCGGCCCGCTTCGTACGAGATGCGAGTGGCGCAGCCACAGCACCCGCACGCCCCACTCGTCCAGGAGGCAGCAGCGGCTACGGGTCCGCGTGGCGCCGTCCGTCCAGATTTCGGCTTCGGTGAGGTCGAGGTCGTCCGTGGTCGCGGCGGCGATCTCCGCCGTGTGCAGGCCGGCCAGCAGCAGTGCCAGGAGGGCGGCATGCCGGGTGGCAGGCATGCCGCGCTCCGCGTGGAAGCGAAGCAACTGGACATCGGAGTCGGTCAGTTCGGCGCCCTGCTTGCGGGGGCTGCGCGGAATCGGCGGGAGATCGACGAGCGGGGCCGCCTTGGTGAGGCCCAGCGCCCGTGCTTCGGCGAAGAGCGCCTCAAGGGCGGAGCGGCGTTGCCGGCGGGTGCCGTCGGCCGGGTTGAGGATGAGGCGCTGGTGGCGGTCGTGGCCGGGGGCGTCGATGAAGTACGTGGCGAGCTGGGCGGAGACGTCGTCCAGGTAGGTCACGCCCTGTGCCTCGGCGAACCGCTGGAGGCGTTCGGCGATCTGGGTGTAGAGGACGACGGTCTCGAGGCTGAGTTCGCCGGAAGCGGCACGTTGACGCCAGATCCGGGCGACGGACAGGAGAGCGTTCTTGATCTTTGTCCTGGCCACGGGCATCTTCCCGTTTCCGGCCGCGCGAACGGGCGCGCGGCACAGTGGTGCGGCAAAGAGGCGCGCGCCCGTTAACGTGGGTGGTGCCCCTCACCTTGTGTGAGGGCATGCCGAAGCCCCTCGGGTGCGCGGCTGTACCGCGCGCGGAGTGGTGGAGGTGGGGGTCCGGCAGTGCCACCCGGGCAAGGGATGCGGCGCTGCCGGACCTGCTCTGTTCGTGCGGTGGTCTACGTCACGGACGCTCCCCTCAACTTGGCGAGGATCGTGGCCAGCCCGCGGAGGTGGCTGTACAGGGCGACCATGTCCTCCGCGGACAGGCGAGCTAGATCGGCCAAGAGGATCGGCGGGCTGAGCAGGCGGATCAGGTCCTCGTGCGCCGTCCCGGAAGAAGGCACGTCGGCGGGCGGGCGCGGGTGGGGGATGGGAGCAGCAGGCTCCGCCTTTTCGCCCGGGGGATCGACGGGCGCATCGGCCGGTGCGGAGTCCGCGGCTTCCGCTCGCGACCGAGTGCGCGGCTTTGGGATGGTGGCGCCCTCGTTCCAGCGCAGGTAACCGCCGTCCTCGGGGCGCAGCATGCCGACGCTCACCATTAGGTCGACCAGGATCTCCACCTTGCGGTGCTGTGTCTCGTCGGCCTCCGAGAGGCGCATCAGCTTGCTCACGAGACCGACCCGCAGCGCGGGGCCCTGCGCCAAGCGGTGGCTCGTGCTCCGAGTGAACCAGGACTTCGCCCACGCTTCGCGCAGTGCGCGCAGGCCCTTCTCCTCGCTCGCGTCCCAGGCCTGGGCGACTTTCTCCCCCGCCTCGGTAGGCCGGTAGGTGCTTCGCCCCGGTGCCTGCTCGATGAGTCCGTACGCGCGCACGAAGGCTATGACGAGCCCGCAGCGGCGGGCTGGAACGTCGGTGGCCTGCTCAAGATCGCGTGCGGTGAAGGTGTCCTTGGCGGCGCACGAGGCACGGGTGATCGCCAGATGCTCATGAGCCAGGACCCGGTCCGTCGGCAGGGGCTTCGTGGTCGGAGCGGGGGTGTTCCGTCGGGTCCTCGTCACCGCTCGGCTCCTTCCTCGCAAGCCCTGATCGTGCGAACGTAGAGAATCTCCCCGGAACGAACGTCCGCGTTGACCCTCACAAGATGTTGCCACTTGAGTAGCATGCATGAGGGTGGGGCGCATCCTGGCGGCGCCTCCGTCACACTGTTCACATGCCTGGAGGAAATCGACGTGCCCAAAAGCCGTGCGCATACGTCGTCGACGGCCCTTGGCCGTACGCCGTGATGGATCACCATCTCGGAGCGCAGGTGGCCCAGGCGGTGGCTCGCGCGCTCGCGGAGGCCATGGAGCGTCAGAAGATCAGCGCCAACGCGCTGGCCCAGGCGAGTGACGTCAACCGGCAGGTGATCGCCAACGTGCTGGCCGGGACCGTGTGGCCCGATCTGCTGACCGTGGCGAACCTGGAGGGCGCTCTCGGGGAGCCGCTCTGGCCCAATCACCTGGAGTGGCCGCGGGATGAGAGCGGGCGGAAGGTGCAGCCGCAGGCCGAGGGGATCACCCGGCAGCGGGACGTGGAGACGGCGGAGCGCGACGAACGCCGCCCTCGAACGTGATGGGCACTCGGGCATGGCTGTTCGACCCTTCGGGGGTGAGTTGGCCGAACGCCCGGTGCGCGCTACGGCAAGCCGGTAGCGTCAAGGACGGCGACCTGTTGGGCGCTGACCGCCGCCGTGTCCAGGCCCAGGGCTACCAACCAGGAGGCCAGACGCGGCGGCGGTCTATTGCTGTGGAGTTGTAGCTGGGTCTCGAGCCCACGGCCCGCGTCGGCATGGGGTCAAACGGCCTGCCAGGGGGCCGCGAGGCGGTAGAAGACGTTCGTTCCCGTGTCGGCGCTGTTGGGCTTCTCGCTTTTGGTCAGCGCGCCGAGCCTGACGAGGTTGTCCAGAACGGAACGGTTTCGGCGGACGGCGTCAGAGGGATCGCCGAGGGCGTCGGTGACCGCCCGCGCGCTCCATTCGCGCTGACCCTCGGTCGAGATCACCTTCATGAGGACTACGGATCGCGCCCCCCTGACGAGTACGACCGGATTTCCAGAAGGGAGTTGCGGGGCCGCAGGCGTACTGGTCTCGGAATCGGTGGGTGTCGTGGGCGGACTCTCCGGGTCGGGGACGACGCGGAGGTGCGGACTCGGAGACTGACTTCGAGTGGCTCGCAACTGCTGGCCCTCTCGTACGGCCGCGCGCAGGGTCTCCAAGACGCGGCCGGCCTCCTCGCGGTTTCCGCGGGCATGCTCAAGCTCCGCTTCGAGCTCGCCGATCGAATCGCGCAGCCGGCGCAGTTGCTCTTCGTGGGACTCGATGAGCGCATCGCACTCGCGGAGCATCTGCTCCAGGTCCTGAGCCACCCAGTCTGCCGAGGGCAGGTGGCCTTCGAGCTGACTCATGGCAGTCACAGTAGAGGTGAGTCAGGCAGGCCGTCTGCCCGTATGGCAGAGGAGAACAGACACGGTCAGGCCCGGGCACAGATGGCTCGTGCGCGATCGGTATTGCGACCCGGGCAGACCTTCTGCCGCCCTCCTTGTCGCAGGGCGGAGCAGGGGCAGAGGGCAGGGGACATCCGGATGGTGCACGAATGCAAGTCTTAAGCGTCAGTCTGATCCGGGGTTGGTCATGAAACCTGGTTTCTGCGGCTGACTGCCTCCCCAACAGCTCTGTGATGCCGAGTCGTTCACACGGCGATGGATCGGACGCCCTGTTCGGTGATCTCCTCACGGCCGGAGAGGATCGCGTCGATGGAGGCGGAGCGCACGAGGTGGGCCAGGGCTCCTGCCCAGCCGCCAGTCCTGTGGTGCAGTGCGGGTGCCAGCCGAAGCAGAGAGCCGGGCTCGTGACGGCGTAGCCAAAGGGTCTTGTCGAGGGACTCGACCAGGCATCGCCAATCCGGCCCCCACGGTATGGGGGCTGCCTGCAGCCGAGTCAGACGTCCCTGACCTGCCCCGTGCGTCCGCGCGAAGGGGTTCTCTGCCGTGTCTGAGGCGGCGTAGACGAACAGGACAGGCACCTGATCCGCCAGGAAAGTCAGTGCCTCAACAGGCTTTGAACTAGCGGCGGTTGGTGCCTTCGGAAAGGCGTCGTCGACCAGGATCAGACCGGTCTCCGATGACATCAGGGCTTCCTGTACGGCCTCGGAGGCAGCGACTGTGCTCATCCTGCCCGGGTGAGGGGGGAGGCCGATGAGCTTTCCCAGCCGGAGGAGTGCTGTCCGGTCACTGTCGGCCGGGTGGAGGCGGAGGTAAACGGCCTGTCCGAGCGGACGGCCGGCGATGGTCGCGTGAGCGAAATGTCGGCCCAGTTCCTGCAGGGCGGTGGTCTTTCCGCTGCGAGGGGGGCCTGTGACCAACAGCCCTTGCCTCCCGCTCGTGGTTGTCCGGTTCAGCAGGGCAAGCCGGGCGCTGAGACGGAGCGCCTCTTGGAGGAACGGCGTGCGGAGAATGGGGAGTTGAGCGTGGTAGGACAGCCGATCCTGGATCGAGTCCAGCTCGGCGGATGGCTCGCGAGCGGGGGCATCGGGCTGGGATCGGTGTGTGGTGCTGGTAGCCCTCCAGGCCCGCATGGAGGGCGGTTGCCCCAAGGTGTCGATGGCCCGGGGTACCTGCAACCAGACATCCGCCCTCGTGCGCACCCACACCTGGCGGAGGTCGTACGGGTCAAATCTCAATTCGACAGGGTGAGTTGACGGCACCAAGGCGAGTTCGGAGTGGAAGTAACGGTGCCCCTTGACGAGGATGCCTCTCTCCGTCACCCGACGGGTCACGCTGGGCAGAAGGCGCACCCTCGCCTGCCTGCCCAGTGGCAGATGCACCCATCCCAATCTGGCGACGCAGGCTTCATACGCTGAATAGGGCGTCGCGTGTCGGCGCTGGCCGCCCGTCGCCTGCAGTTTCCATTGGGGCTGGTGATGCCAGACCGATTCCACCCATTGCTCGGCCCAGTCCTGCAACCAGCTGATGAGAGAAACGTCGTCGTGGGAGGGGTTCCCCTTGAGCGTGGTCAGCTCCGCGCTGAGGAGGGTGACGAGTCTGCTGGTGATGCGCTCTCCGACCGTCTTCTCCACCGGGCGGCGCTTCTCGATCCGAATACCCATGGCGCGGCACTCGTTCTGGAACTCACGCCTTCGGCGCATCCGCGAGCCGTCGAGAACCATCGATTCAGGGAGGATCAGCGGTACGGCCACGCGCTCATCGCCGCTGCCGTACGCAGTGCGAAGGGCGGGAGGACCGCACAGGCGGGCCAGCAGGGCCGGGCCGTCCACTCCGTCGTGGGGCATGTGGACCGTCAAAGTGCAGACTGTGTGCGTCAGTTCGTCGATCGCGACCGTCATTCGCACTGATCGCAGGGAAGGGCCAGCCAGGTGCGAGGGAAGTGGCAATTCGAACGTGTCGACGTACACGCGCTCGCCGGGGCGGGAGAGCCTGATTCCGTTCTCGTCGATCAGTGTGATGCCACGTGCGTCGCCGCGCTGTTCCCGGACCATTTTCACCAGCCGCTGGAAGGTGGACCGTGACGGCAGGGGCACCGCGCCGATGCCGTATCGCGTGTCCAACATGCGACCGACCGACCGCCGGTACTCCTCGGCTGACGTGGTACCCCCTTGCCGGACCTCTTCCGCCATGAGGGTCAGCAGCACCTCCAGGACCCGTGGGTCCTGGTGTGCGCCGGGAGTCCGCTCCCGCACGGCGCGTCCGTCGACCAGCCCGTCGAGTCCATCCGCCTGGTACCGCTGACGACGGCGCCGCACCGTGCGTGCCGAAGCACCGGTCACTCCTGCCGCGGTGAGTTCGGCAGCCTTGGCTGCTTCCCGCTGGCTCAGCGTGCGGACAGCGGGGTCGTACTCGGAACGAGGTGCGGCGTCTTGAGCGGATCCCAGAGGCAGACCGCTGATGACCTCCGTGATGTGCCGTTCCCACCAACGGGCTTGTTCGAGGACCGCCTTGGTCGTCGGCACGACTCGGACCGGAGGCACGCGCGAACCGTGTTCCAGCACCTCGAAATCCGAGGACAGAGCCAGCTCCTCAACCGAGGGATAGGCCAAGTCGCCCAGAGAATCGGTCAGTTGAACAAGCCCGCGCGTGAAACCGGCTACCACCCAACCCCGGCCCGCATACCGGACCTGGTCCCCCAGACCCAGGCGCGGGGGCCACGACACGTCCATCGGCCTTCCTCACGAGGTGTCGTACAAGAGCAGCTCGTCCACCGTCCTGCGCCCACCCTGTCCATAAAACTAAATAGAATTAAGCAATATGGCGAAACAGCGTCGAGCGCGCCAGGACGGGCTTCGCGAGCCTGAGTGACGGCCGTGTCCGCTCAGCTCAATCACCGTGCAGACAGTGCGCGGCCTCACCACGGAGGTTTTGGAGGTCGGCCAGAGCCTCTGGTCGATGGTGTGGACCTGGACGTCCCTAACAGTGGCCGAGGACCAACTTGTCGTCCAATGCTCTCGGAGAAAAGATCAGGTGAAAGGGATCACCACGCGAAGGGGGGAACAGGTGAGCGCCTCAGCGCGGTCCACGGTCGGCCAGCTGGTGCTAGGGCTGCCCTGGGCGACGGGGACTCGCAACGGCTGGGGCGAGTGCGCCGTTGCCGTCGCACCGGCTATGACTCCGAGCTTCCTCGTCGACAGCGGCGCCCTCCAAACCGGTGAACCCGATACATCCAGCCCTTCCCGTCCTGGCCTTCCTGCGTGAAGGCCCTCGTCTGACCTGGCCGACCTGCGCGACGGATGATGGTTGCGCCGACGTGCCGTGGGCGGCGTGGGCGCCGTACGAACGGTGTCTGGCTCATCTCGAAGCGGAGGAACGGCGCCAGACTCTCGGGGGCGTTGTCGCCCGGTGCGGCGGTGGACTGCTGCGGCGTGCCCTTCACCCAGGAACTGCGGGAGGAGCTCAAGACAGCGGTGGACAACACCTTCGTCGGCGACGCGTTCTTCTGGCTGGCTCACTTCTTGCACGATGCCTCGTTCGACGAAGTCACCTTCAGCGGAGACGTACTCTTCGAGGAAGCCGTCTTTGAGTTCGGGGCCTCCTTCGAGTATGCGCAGTTCCACGGTCCCGCCTGGTTCCAGGACGCACTTTTCGCTCCAGATGCGGACTTCGCTCACGTCACCTTCGCCGGCGAGGCGTTCTTCTCCCGCACTCAGATCTTCGGCGAGGCGTTCTTCCACTACGCCCAGTTTTCCCACGGTGCTGTCTTCGTCTCAGCAGAAGTCGAGGAGAAGGCAACATTCGACGGGGCGACGTTCGGCCAGGACGCGGTCTTCGCCGGAGCCCGCTTCAAGGGTGATGCCCGCTTCCCCGGAACCGAGTTCGCCCAGCGGCTGGCGGGCCCCATCGTCTGCGGTGGCGTGTTCGACCTGTCCCAGTCAGTCCTGCGCGCCCCGGTGCGGATAAGGATCGCAGCCGCTCGCCTCGACCTGCTTGCCGCGCAGATCGCGGCGGTCAGCTTGGTTGTCCGCTACGTAGACGTTCATATGCAGGACGTCACGCTCTCCCGGCCCGTCGCGATCAACTTTCACCCTCGATGGATCGGAAGCACGCGAGTTCGCGGATTCCTGGAGGGGGTAACCGCTGAACCCGCGCGTGTCGCCTGGTTGGTGGCAGGAACGAGGGCGTGCTCGTCTATGCCTACAGGGGATGAGACGGCTGGCCCGCCCTGCGAACTATGGCCCCAGCCATGCGGAGCGAACGCAACGTGTTCTTCGGTTCCTGTTCGCCGGTGCCGGCGGGGATGCCACCGGTCACGATGAGGGCAATGTAGCCGTGGATCGCGGCCATGACCGACAGGCCGATCTCCTCCGCGGGCCCTCTCGGACCTCGCCCCGCTTCTGGGCATCCTCGATGAGCCGGGCTGCGAAGCGGGGCATAGGCATGCCTGTGCTGGTCGCGGACCGGGAGGCCGGCCGAAGATGCCGTTTCGCCGCCCCGGAGAAGGGTTAACGTTGCGGGTCCGACTGAGTACGTGGGGGAGGAACCCGGATGAGCGAGAGCAGTGGTCCGCGAAACCGTGCCCGGCAGGGATCGCGCGCACCCTTGTCGCGCGAGGAGGTGGTGGACGCTGCTGTGCGGTATGCGGACGAACATGGGCTGGAAGCGCTGACCATGCGGGCGCTTGCCAAGGAAATGGGTGTCTATCCGACGGCGCTGTACTGGCACGTCGGCTCCAAGCCGCAGTTGGTGGCGGCGGCGTCCGCGCGGGTCCTGGATGACATCGTTCTGCCGTCTGTGCATGGGATGAACTGGGATGTCTGGCTGGGAGAGGTGGCCCGGCTGTGCCGGGCGGCCATGCACCGGCATCCGAATCTGGTTCCGATCATGGGGTCGCAGCTGGCGGTGTCGACGACGGCGGTCCCGTTTGTGGAGCGGATACTCGGTGTGCTGGAGGGGGCAGGATTCACCGGTGCCGAGCTGGTCGACGTCTACAACACGGTGATCGGGTTCGTGCTGGGCTGGGTGACTCTGGAACTGTCCGCGCCCCCCTCGGACGCCGAGGCCGGCTGGCAGAAGGGCTTCGCGGCAGAGCTGCGAGGGATCGATCCGAATACGTTCCCGGTGCTTGCCCGAAACCTGCCGCTGTTGGAGAACAACGCGTTCCTGACCAGGTGGGAGTCGGGACGGGACAGGCCCATGGACCGTAGCTTCGATGTGGCGCTGGATGTGCTGGTCAGAGGGCTGCACTCCAAGATCATCTGACGTCTGAGGGGCGGTTGGGCGCCCCCGGGCCTTCGTCTGGGGAAACAGAAGGTTTACCCATACCCCTTGCTCTTGTCCCGCGTACAAGACATCCTGTTCGACGTACAAGCGATTCAGTCGCTTTGTCAGCCTTTCGGCCTGTACATACGCACCGCCGCTTGCGAGCCCGCCTGGCACGCTTGCGCGATCTCCAGGAGTCACCCGTCATGGACCATGCGCTGTCCGCCTCTCGCGTCGCGATGCAGCCCGACGGCAGTCGGCTGATCAAGTTCTTCTTCGGCGAAGAGCTGCCATTCGTCAGTCACGGGCGCGGGGTGTTCGTCTACGACGCGCACGGGCGCCGTTACCTGGACGGCTGCTCCGGTGCGGTGACGGCGAATCTGGGACACGCGGACCCGGAGATCCTGCAGGTCATGGGCGAGCAGGCTGAGCGGATCACCTTCGCGCACCGCGGGACGTTCCACAGCGAGCAGTCGGAGAAGCTTGCTGAGCGGCTGGGCGCGATGACCGGCTACCCGTACGTCTTCTTGTGCAACAGCGGCTCCGAGGCGGTGGAAACGGCGCTGCGGCTGACCCTGCAGTACTGGCGGGAGCAGGGCGAGCCGGAGCGGGCGCGGTTCCTCTCCCATGCGGTGAGCTACCACGGCGCCACGCTGGGCGGTCTGTCCTTGTCGGGGCATCCTCAGCGCCGCTGGGTCGCAGAGGCGCTGCTGCACGGGTTCAACGAGCTGACTCCCCCCTACGCCTACCGGTTCGCCGAAGGCCGAGACGATGCAGCGTTCACTGCCTTCCTCACTGAGAGGGCCGCCGAGGCGCTGGACTCTCACGGCTCGGGTGCGGCCGGCGTGGTGGTCGAGCCGGTCGGCGGCGCGGCGGGAGGCGCCATCACGCCGCCCGACGGCTACCTACCTGCTCTTGCTGAGCTGTGCCGGGAGAGGGGCCTGCCGCTAATCGCAGATGAGGTCATGACGGGCCTGGGCCGCACCGGCACCATGCTGGCCTCGCAGCACTGGGACGTACGCCCGGACCTGGTGGTACTCGGCAAGGGGATGGGTGCCGGATACACGCCGGTGTCCGCCGTGTTGGTAAGTGAGCACATCGTTGATGCCATCGCCGCCGGGACCGCGTCGGTCACCAATGGGCACACCTACGGCGGAAACCCGCTCGGCAGCGCCGTCGCCCTAGCCGTGCTGGAGGCGGTGGAGTCCCGGAATCTGGTGGCGAACGCCGCCGAGCGAGGCAAGCAGCTACGGGCGGGTCTGGAGGAGCTGGGCGCACGACATGAGGTCATCGGCGAGGTCCGCGGCCTTGGCCTGCTTCAGGGACTGGAACTCGTCAGCGACCGCGTGACCCGAAGCCCCGGCGACCCCGTCGGCTCCCTCACCCGGTCAGCCGTCCTGGCCGCCCGCGAGCAGGGGCTGCTGGTCTACCCGGCAACCGGCGGCATCAACGACGCGATCCTCCTTGCTCCTCCGCTCACCGTCACCGCCGAGGAGACCGATCTCCTGCTCGCACTCCTCGACGACGCCCTGAGCGCGATGAGTCAGTACACAAGAGCCAGGGCATGAACGCGCTGCCTGCCAGCCGCCAGGACCAGGAACGGAGCTCGGCCGTGCCCGAGACTCTGCTTCACGAGTACCGCGCCCGCACTCCGCGATCGGCAGCCGCCTTCCAGCGGGCTGCCGCGGTGCTGCCCGGTGGAGAGACCCGGTTCATCACGTACTACCCGCCCTACCCGGTCATCCTCGCCGAGGGCCACGGCTCGCGGCTGTACGACGTCGACGGCATCGAGTACCTGGACCTGGTCAACAACTACACCTCGCTCGTCCACGGCAACGCATACGAGCCCGCCATGCAGGCAGCCGCGGCAGTGCTGTCCTCAGGTCCGGTCTTTCCCAGCCCACACGAACTGCAGTGGCACCTTGCCGAGTTGCTCGTCTCCCGCATCTCGTCCGTGCAGCGGGTGCGGTTCACGAACTCGGGGACCGAGGCGTCGGTGCTCGCCGCGCGCCTCGCCCGGCGCGCCACCCGCCGGGCGCGGCTGCTGCTGTTCGACGGCGCCTACCACGGCAGCGCGCCCCCGCTGCTGGCCGGTGATCCCGACGTGGTGACCGTCCCCTACAACGATCTCGATGCCACAGCCAAGGCGCTCACCGCCGACATCGCCGCGGTGTTCGCCGAGCCGTTCCTCGGTGCCGCGGGAGTGATCCCCGCGCAGCCGGGTTTCCTGTCAGCCGTGGCCGACCTGGCGCACGAGCGCGGGGCGCTGTTCGTGCTGGACGAGGTGCAGTCGTTGCGCAACGCCGTGGGCGGCGAGCAGGGCCGGCTCGGTCTGCGCCCGGACCTGACCGTCATGGGCAAGGTCATCGGCGGCGGCATGCCGATCGGTGCGATCGGTGGCAGTGAGGAGCTGATGCGGCTGACCGCGGCGACCACCGAGGGGAATCTGGCGCACTCCGGCACCTTCAACGGTCACCTCACCGCCGCGGCCGCCGGCGCCGTCACCCTGCGCCACCTCGACGCCGGGGCGATCGACCGCCTCGACCGGGCCGCCCACCAGCTGGCCGGTGCCATCACCACGGCGGCGGCCGAAGCGGGATTCGCGGCCTCGGTGACGCGCGCGGGATCCATCCTCAACCTGCACCTGGCCGCTACCGCGCCCCTCAACGCCGAACAGGCCCGAGCGGCGGCCACGCCTGCGCTCGCGGCGCTGCACGTGGCGCTACTCCTCGACGGGGTCTACACGACCCCTCGCGGAATGATCAACCTGTCGACCGCGCTGGACGCGGACGACCTCGAACGTGCCGCACAGGCGTATGCCCACGCCTTCCAGCGGCTCGCAGACGCGGACATTCCCACCCTGTCCCGGTGATCTCCGCGCCTTTCCTGATCCGGCGACCTCCTGGAGGCTCCAGATGATCAACAACTCTACACCCCCGTCCCCGCGGGCTCTCAAGCCCGTCCTGTCCACCCGGCAACTCAGCATGATCGCCATCGGCGGAGTCATCGGCGCCGGCCTGTTCGTCGGCAGCGGCACGGCGATCTCCGCGGCGGGCCCCGCCGTGCTGCTGGCCTACATCGGCGTCGGCGCCGTCGTCTTCCTGATCATGCGGATGCTCGCTGAACTGGCTGTGGCCTCGCCCGACTCGGGCTCCTTCGCCACCTACGCCACCCGCGCCTTCGGCCCCTGGGCGGGCGTCACCGTGAGTTCCCTGTACACCTATTCATGGGTGGTCGTGATCGGCTTCGAGGCCACGGCCGGCGCGGCCGTCGTGCACGGGTTCTTCCCAGCGGTGGCACCGTGGGCGGCGGCTTTGGTCTTCATGCTGGTGTTCACACTGACCAACCTGGTCTCGGCTAGAGCCTTCGGCCAGTTCGAGTTCTGGTTCGCGCTGATCAAGGTCGTCGCGATCTGCGCGTTCCTGGTAATCGGCGCGCTGGCCATCACCGGTGCGTTGCCCGGCACCGATGCGCCGGGACTGTCCAACCTCACTGGGCACGGCTTCGCCCCGCACGGCTGGCAGCCGGTCTGGCTCGCCTGTCTGGTGGTCTTCTTCTCCTTCTTCGGTGCCGAGAGCGTGACCATCGCCGCGGGCGAGGCCAAGCAGCCCGCCGCCGCGGTCCGCCGTGCGATGCGCTCGGTCATCGTCCGGATCATGATCTTCTACGTCGGGTCGGTGGCTGTCGTCGTCACCCTCATTCCTTCCGACTCCAAGGACATCGCGGCCGGCCCCTACGGTGCCGTACTCGCGCGGCTCGGTGTCCCGCACGCGACAGCGATCGTCGACGTCATCGTCCTGACCGCGGTGCTGTCGCTGCTCAACTCCGGTATGTACGCCTCCTCCCGCATGATGTTCGCTGCCGCGCGGCGTGGTGAACTGCCTGCCGCTCTGGGCCGCGTGACCGCGCGCGGCGTTCCCGCCAACGCCGTCCTCGCCGCGAGCTCCGGCGGTTTCCTCACCGTGGTGGCCGACTACTTCTTCCCCACCGACTCCGTCTTCCTCTTCCTCCTGCAGTCCTCCGGGACCATCGGCGTCGCGGTCTACCTCTTCATCGCAGCCACCCAGATCCAGACCCGCCGCCGCATGGGCGCGGCCGAGGCCGAAAAACTCACGGTGCGCATGTGGGGCTTCCCCTACCTTCCCGCACTGGTGGTGCTGATCCTGGTCGGCATCGTGACCGGACTCGCCTTCGACCCAGGCAGCCAGAGATCACTGCTGCTCAGCGGACTGGCCACCGCCGTGGCTCTGATCGCCGGAGTGATCAAGCAACTCCGATCCGCATCGGCGCCGGCCCAGCGCCCTGAGACGGGCACCCTGCCCACAACGCCTGAGTCGCCGCATCCGCAGGCCCCCGCGGGTGCCTGATCTCGTGGTTGGTCAGGCCGTGAACGGCC
>NZ_JBEPBI010000066.1:0-39782 GCF_040299045.1 Streptomyces sp. NPDC001027 | reverse complement strand
GGCGGCGGCCTCCGCCGACGCCGGCACGGCCTCAGCCGCCGACCCGGCCGTCCCCGCTCCGGCGGGCGCCCGCCCCTTCCGGATCGTCGCCGTCACCTCCTGCCCCACCGGCATCGCCCACACCTACATGGCGGCGGAGTCCCTGGAGAACGCGGGCCGCGAGGCGGGCGTCGACCTCGTCGTCGAGACGCAGGGCTCCGCCGGGTTCACCCGCCTCGACCCCGCGGTCATCGCCGACGCGGACGGCGTGATCTTCGCCCACGACGTGCCCGTACGGGAGAAGGAACGGTTCGCCGGCAAGCCGACCGTCGACGTCGGTGTGAAGGCCGGCATCAACAAGCCCGCCCAGCTGATCGCCGACGTGCGCGGCAAGGCCGCGCGCGGTGAGGTCACCGGGAGCGCCTCGGGCGGCAGAACGCCCGTCGAGCGGGCCGGCGAGCCCGGCGACGGCTATGGCACCAAGCTGCGCAAGTGGCTGATGACCGGCGTCAGTTACATGGTCCCGTTCGTCGCCGCGGGCGGTCTGCTGATCGCTCTGGGCTTCGCCGTCGGCGGCTGGGAGATCAACAAGGCGCCGTCTGTCATGGAGCACTTCTCCTGGACCCAGGTCGACAGCTGGGGCGCCCTGCTGTTCCAGATCGGCGGGGTCGCCTTCGGCTTCCTCATCCCGGTCCTCGCCGGCTACATCGCCTACGGCATGGCCGACCGCCCCGGACTCGTCCCCGGCTTCGTCGGCGGAATGATCGCCTCCAACATCGCGGCCGGCTTCCTCGGCGGCCTGGTCGCCGGTCTGCTGGCGGGCGGCGTCGTCCTCGCGATCCAGCGCGTCAGGATCCCGCCGGTGCTGCGCGGCATCATGCCGGTGGTGGTGATCCCGCTGATCTCGTCGCTGGTCGTCGGCTTCCTGATGTTCGTGGTGGTCGGCAAGCCCATCGCCGAGGCCCAGAAGGGCATGACGGACTGGCTCGCCGGGCTCTCCGGCGCCAACGCCGTGCTGCTCGGCGTCCTGCTCGGCCTGATGATGTGCTTCGACCTCGGCGGCCCCGTCAACAAGGTCGCGTACGCCTTCGCCACGGCCGGCATCGCCGTTCAGGACCCCAGCGACTCCGCGATGAAGGTCATGGCGGCCGTGATGGCGGCGGGCATGGTCCCGCCGCTGGGCATGGCGCTGGCGACCGTCGTCCGCAAGAAGCTCTTCACGCCGACCGAACGGGAGAACGGCAAGGCCGCCTGGGTGCTGGGCGCCTCCTTCATCTCCGAGGGCGCGATCCCGTTCGCCGCCGCCGACCCGCTGCGCGTCATCCCCGCCTCGATGGCGGGCGGCGCGGTCACCGGCGCCCTGTCGATGACCTTCGGCGCCACCCTGCGCGCCCCGCACGGCGGCATCTTCGTCGTGCCGCTGATCGGCAGCCCCTTCCTGTACCTGCTCGCCGTCGCGGCGGGAGTGTGCGTGACGACGGCCGTGGTCGTCGTCCTCAAGGGACTGCGCGAGCCGCTCGCCGACGCGGGGACGCCGGAATCCGGGACGCCGGCAGGGGCCGCAGCCGCGACGGAGACCGAGCCGAAGCAACCGGTGGCCGCGTGACCCCGGCGCCCGGGCTCCGGGCTGCTTGCTCAACCGTGCATATCCACCGATGTGCGTGACCTGCGAGATACGTCACGGTCCGGGACCGAAGTCCCGGACCGTGGTGTGTACTGGCGGTATGCCCGTGCATCTCACGCCCGCACAGTTGACGGCCCTGACCGTGCTCGCCGTGGCCTCCGTCGTCTGGCTGCTCGTCCTGACCAGGATCCTGAGCCGTATGCGGGCACGCGCCGCGGCTCACGCGGCCCTGCGCGCCGTCCCCGTCCTCCCCGCGCGCCCCCCTGTTGTACCCGTCCTCCGGAGCCGGGAGCGGACCGGCCCGCACCGGGAGAACGTCGAACTGACCGTGGCGGAGGAGGACGCGTTCGCCGGCCTCGTGCGCCGGCTCGGCCACGGACGCTGAGCCCCCGGCCGGACGCCCCCGCTCCTCAGGAGAACTGGGCCGCCCGGCGCTCCATCGCGTCGCGTGCCGCGTCCTCCGACGCGTAGACCTCGCACATGTGACGACCGTCGGGCGTGGCCGTGTGCTCGACCTCCCACAGGGAGATCTCCCGGCCGTCGCGCAGCAGGAAGGCGTGCTCGTAGAGCGAGTAGCCGAGGCCGATCCGGCCCGCACGGCACGGACGCCCGAAGGCCTGGGTGATCTGGTGCGCGAACGCCGACTTCAGCAGGGCGGTCGTGTCCGCCCCGGGCTGGTCGGGGTTCTCCGCGCGGCGCAGCAGTCTGCGCGCGTGGTCCGCCGAGTCGTCCGGCACGTACATGTGCCGGGGCGCGGGCGCCGGCGACAGCTGTACCAGCACCGGAAGCTCGAAGTCCGGTGTGTCCGACGGCAGCGGCAGCCGGGCCGTGGCGGCGCGCAGCTCCTCCTCGTCGACGTACACCTCGTGCTGCGGCTCGCTGCCCGGCGCCGTGTTGTGCACCAGCTCCCACAGCGTGAGCGCACAGCCGTCGGCCAGCAGCCAGGTGTGCCGGTAGGTCTCCCGGTGCAGGCCCGCGCTGTGGTGCGCGGAGTGCAGGGAACTGTCGTGGGCCAGCGCGCAGTCGAGCCGGCGCAGGGCCTCGTCGGGCAGTTCGAAGGAGTTCAGGGCGCGACCCAGCAGTCGCGCGAGGTGCTCCTCCGGAGACTCGGGCGACTCGGCTGGCTCGTACGCTGTGGTCTCGTACGGAACGCTCAAGGTTTCTCCCGGCGTTGCTGCATGTCACCTTGTGGGTGCATACCGTAGCCCCTCGGTCGGACATCATGTCCGGGAACCGAGAAAACGTACGTCGGGGAAAACGCTCGGGCCGCGCGATCGGTTCCCGCACGACCCCACGTACCCTCAAAAACCGCCGGTCATACGGTCAGACCGCGCTTCCGGCCGTCCACTCGGCCCACGACATGTTCCACCCGTTGAGCCCGTTGTCCGGGGCCACCGTCTTGTCGGGGGAGTGCTCGACGACCACCACGTCGCCGATCAGCGACTGGTCGTAGAACCACTTGGCGGGCGTGTCGCCCCGCGCGCCCTGCACGTCGGCGAGCCCCACGCAGCCGTGGCTGGTGCCGGTGCGCCCGAAGGGCGGATTCCCCTTCTTGTACCAGTAGTTGCCGTGCAGGAAGGTGCCGGACGAGGTCAGCCGCATCGCGTGCGGGACATCCGGGATGTCGTACTCGGAGCCCAGGTCGACCGTCCGGCTGTTCATGCGCGTCTGCGTGAACTTCTCGGAGATCACCATCCGGCCGTTGTACGTGGTGTGCTCGGCGTCGCCCGACGAGATCGGGATCGTCTTCAGCGTCCGGCCGTCCCGCACCACCGTCATGGTCTGCGTGTTCACGTCGACCGTGGAGACCTGCGAACGCCCGACCGTGAACGTGACCGTCTTCTTCTGCACGCCGTGCAGACCGTTCGCGCCCTGCACCCCGTCCAGGTCGATCTTCATCGTGATCTTGGAGCCGGCCTTCCAGTACTCCTCGGGCCGGAAGTCCAGCCGCTGCGCGCCGAACCAGTGCCCCACCACCTGCTGTCCGCTGCTGGAGGTGACCGTGATGTGCGACTGCACGGCCTTCCTGTCGCCGATGGCCTTGTCGAAGGTGAACGACACCGGCATCCCCACGCCCACCGTCGTGCCGTTGTCCGGCGTGTACGTGCCGATGAAGCTGTCGGCCGAGGAGACCGTGGTGAAGATGGAGTTGGCGGCGGCCGTCCTGCCGTTCGCGTCCTTCGCGGTCGCCGATATCTGGTACTTCGTCCCGCGCTCCAGCTGCTCCTTCGGCTTCCAGTCGGCGCCGTCCGCCGACAGGACGCCCTCGACGGCCTGTCCCGACCCCGCCACCGTCATCCGCACCTCGGTGAGCCGGCCCTCGCTGACCTTCACCCCGGTCGTGTTGATGGACGCGCCCGTCGAGCCGTCCTTCGCCGAGATGGCGATCTTCGCGGTGGACGTCCGGACGGCGCTCGTGCCGCTCGTGCCGTTCTTGCCGCCCTTGGCGTTCTCGTCCTCGGCGCGGGCGCTGCCCCCGCAGGCGGTCAGGGTCAGGGCGCCGACGATCAGGGCCGCACAGGCTCCCACTGCGCGCCGCGCTGCTTTGTCCGCCGTTTTCACGGGCTGCTCCAACTTCATCTGGGGTGAGTGATCCGATCCGGTGTCCGTGCCGGTACGTGGACAAGGAGGGACCCGGCGCCCGACCGGGTTCCCTCCGGTCCCGGTTGACGCCGTCGCGTGACAGAACCCGGACAATCGCCCGGCCGGAACCCGCCCGCGCCCGTCGGCCGACGCGCCTTCGGCCGACGCGCCTTCGGCCGACGTGCCTTCGGTCGACGTGCGCCGACGCGCATCCGAGCCGACGCGCTCAGGCTTCGCCGTACAACTCCGCGTAGGAGAGCCAGGTCCCGCCCGGCACGTCCACCGACTCGGCGGCGCGCACGGCCCGCACGATCGCCCGCGTCACCATGTCCGCGCCCGCCGCGAGCACGTCGTTCAGGGCGAGCGGATTGCCGGGGTCGAGCGGACGCGCGCCCGTCGCCAGCGTGAAGACCGTGTCGCCGTCGTGGAGCAGGTGCACCGGCCGCACCGCGCGCGCGATGCCGTCGTGCGCCGTCCCCGCCAGCTTCTGCGCCTGCGCCTTCGACAGGTCCGCGTCGGTGGCCACCACCGCGAGGGTCGTGTTGAGCGGCGCGGGGGCGTGCTTCGCCGCGCTCTCGGCCAGCCGACGGCGCGCGGCCTCGTGCACCCGCGCACGCGGGTAGGTCACGCGCCCCTGGAACAACTCCCCGTAGAGCACACCCGTCTCCGGATCCAGTACCGACCCCACCGCGTTGGCCACCACCAGCGCCCCCACCGTGATCCCCGACGCGAGGACGACGGACGCGGTGCCCACCCCGCCCTTCATCGCTCCGACGGCCGCGCCCGTGCCCGCGCCGACGCAGCCCTGCGGCACCGGCGCTCCGGGCTCGCAGGCCGCGGCCGCCTCCACCGCCGCCCGGCCGGTGGCCGCGTCCGGACGGGCCCGGAAGTCGCCTCCCCGCCCGAGGTCGAACACGCAGGCGGCCGGAACCACCGGCACGACGTGCCGCGGGTCCGGGCCGACCGGGATGCCACGGCCCTGCTCCTCCAGCCAGGCCATCACCCCGGACGCCGCGTCCAGCCCGTAGGCGCTGCCGCCGGTCAGCGCGATCGCCTCGACCCGCTGGACCAGGTTGCGCGGATCGAGGGCGTCGGTCTCCTTGGTGCCGGGACCGCCGCCGCGCACGTCCACGGCGGCCACGGCGCCGCCCTCCGGCGCGAGGACGACCGTGGCGCCGGTGAGCCAACCGTCGCCCGTCCGCGTGGCATGCCCCACCCGCAGCCCGGCGACGTCCGTCAGAGCGTCAACTGTCATGAGGGCAGTCTCGCCCAGCACTCGGCTATCCCAACCGCGCTCAGCTCTCCCGCCTGCCCGATCCCTCGCCGTCCGATGCGTCCTCGTCCGATGCCTCCCTGTCGGGCGTCTCCTGTCCGTCCGTCGCCTCCCCGTCGGGCGCTCCCCGGTCGTCCGTCGCCTCCCGGCTCTCCCGTGCCTCCGCGCCCTCCCGGGCCTCCACGACCTGCCCCTCCTTCTGAGGCTCCCGTGCCGACGTGCGGGCCGTCAGCGTCGTCCCGGTCGCGACGGCCAGTGCCGCCACCAGTCCGGCCGCCAGGACCGCCCGGTCGCCGAGGAAGGTGCAGCAGATCACCAGCAACGCGGTGACGGGCAGCACCGACTGCTGGGCGAGGCCCGCCTTGAAGTGCCGTGCGTGCAGGACCCATACCGTCGACAGAAACAGCGCCGTCGGCAGCGTCACGGCGGACGACGCGGCCGTCGTCGAGAGGTGGGCCTCGCCGATCGCCTGCTCGACGGCGACCTCCAGACCCGCGCCGATCGCGGCGGCGGAGGCGAAGACGAAATAGTGCCCGTACCCCCACAGGAACGCCTGCCTGCTGGTGCGCAGATGGCCGTGGATGGGCGCCACGAAGTAGATCCACCAGGCGGCGAAGACGATCAGCAGCCCGCCCACCGCGATCGGCAGCAGCTCGCCCAGCGCGTCGTTCTCGTCGATGCCGGACTTCACCGCGACCGTGGCCGCTGCGATCGTCTCGCCCAGCACGATGATCGTGAACAGCCCGTACCGCTCCGCGATGTGATGCGGATGCCAGGACGTCGCCCGGGCCTTCTCGGCGTAGAGCGGCACGCACATCTCCACCACCGCCATCGCCAGGAACAGCCAGATCCCGCCGCCCTCGGGCAGGATCAGCAGCCCCACCCAGCCGACCTGGCAGACCAGCACGCCGACCGCGTACCGCAGCGCGGCCGTCCGCTCCGAGCCCTCCGTCGACAGCGCCACGCGCAGCCACTGGGAGGACATGGCCACACGCATGATGGCGTAGCCCAGCCACACGGCCAGGAACTCGTGTTCCTGGAACGCCCGGGACACCCCCGCGGCGAGCACCAGCACCCCGGCGATCTGCACCAGCGTGACGATCCGGTAGAGGACGTCGTCGTTGTCGTACGCCGAGGCGAACCAGGTGAAGTTCATCCACGCCCACCAGATGGCGAAGAAGACCATGGCGTAGCTGAGGAGTCCCTCGCCCGCGTGGGACTCCGCCAGGGAGTGCACCAGTTGGACGCCGGCCTGGGCGATGGCGACGACGAAGCAGAGATCGAAGAAGAGCTCGAGCGGCGAAGCCACCCGATGCGCCTCGGCCCTCCCACGCGAGGTGAGCCTGCGCACAGGCCTCCTGCGGGCGGGGGCGGGGGCGGGTGCGCCGGAGGGAGAGGCCGGCGGAGTCGTACGGGACGTCATGGTCCCCAGCACAGCAGATGACGGCGGGAAAATCCTCTGTGCGAGCCACCCGCAGCCGGTCCTCGCCGACCGTGCGGCGGAGTCCGCGTCGGACGGCCCGGCCCAGGCGCGGCCCGCTGCCGGGGCCGTACCCTGGACGCATGAGCAGCCCCTCCGCCTCCGAGCCGCGCGACCCGAAGACCGCGCTGAACTTCGACGACCCGCTGGACCGGCAGTCCTCCGACGACACCGACCAGGGGTGGGGCGAGCGCCCGGCCGCCGAAGGCGACAGCGCCGCCGACCTCAGGCGGTTCCTCGACGAGAAGCCGCCCCACCACATCTGAGCCCTCACCGGCCGCACGGCCCGCGCCAGCCGCATCGTCCGCGCCCGCCGCACCGGCCGTAGCGTCCGCGCCCGCCGCATCGTCAGCGCCCGCCGCGCCAGCCGCATCGTCCGCGCCCGTCGCGCCCGCCGCACCGGCCGTAGCGTCCGCGCCCGTCGCGCAAGCCGTACCGTCCGCAGAGCCTGCCGGACGCCCTTGCGCACGGCCCCTGGCAGCGCCGCCGCTACCTCTCGTTGTGGCCGGTGCCCCGCTGGGCGACCAGGGCGTCGCGGATCTCCTTGAGCACCTCCAGCTCGGTCACCTCGATGATCTCCCGCGTGCCCTCCTTGGCCTTCTTGCGGGCCTCGACCCGAGCCAGGTACTTCGCCATCGGCAGGACCATCAGGAAGTAGACGACCGCCGCGGTGATCACGAACGTGAGGGTCGCTCCGAGCACGGACCCCCACAGGATCCGGACCCCGGTCGCGCTGTCCCCCGTCCCGGTGCAGGGGCCCTTGATGCAGGAGTTGTAGCTGTCCAGGTTCTTGGTGCCGATGGCTCCGATGACGGGGTTGATGATCCCCTTCACGATCGAGTTGACGATGTTCGTGAACGCCGCGCCGATCACCACCGCGACGGCCAGATCGACGACGTTGCCACGCATCAGGAAGGCCTTGAAGCCTTGCAGGACGCTTGTCTTCTGTTCGCTCACCTCGGGGACACTCCTCGCATGTACAGGTTGTGGAACAAACAGCTCCGCAACCTACGTCAACGCTCGGCGGGCGTGTCCAACGAGGTCCCTCGAAGGGGGGACTTGACGTCATCCCAGGGTCACCGACAGCCGTGCGGTGGCGCCCGCTGCGGCCAGGTGGGCCGCGGTGGACCGGGGCACCGACAGCACGACCAGCGCACCCGCGTCGCTGCCCGGCGCGGGGCCCCCGGCCGGGGCGGCCAGCGGCTCGGGCACCTTGGTCACGAGCGCTCCGCGGGCGACCACCCGCGCTGTGGCGCCCCGCACCGTCTGTTC
This sequence comes from Streptomyces sp. NPDC001027, assembly GCF_040299045.1. Lineage (NCBI taxonomy): Bacteria > Bacillati > Actinomycetota > Actinomycetes > Kitasatosporales > Streptomycetaceae > Streptomyces > Streptomyces sp. NPDC001027. The sequence goes on along the minus strand of NZ_JBEPBI010000066.1, from coordinate 31,571 downwards.
GGCGGCGATGACGTCCACCCGGTCACCGGGGCGCAGCAGCCGGACCACTGCGGCGTCGGCGATCCGCACCGGGGCCGACACCTTCCGGGCGGCGCGCGAGCCCGAGGCGGGGGCGCGCGCCGCCGGCTGCGCGCGGTCCGGCGGGCGGGCGCCGCTCCCCTCGGACGGGTGCCCGCGCACCGGATCGTCGAGCCTCGGCCCGGCCGCCACCAGCGCGACGGCGGTGACGGCGAGACCGACCGCGAGGCCCCGCCTGCGACCGCGGGCCGGCCGGCGCACCGGGCTCAGCCGGAATCGCCCGCCGCGGACGCGGACCGGAGGAAAGCTCGGCACCTCCCTGTTGGCGGGCGCCTCCGCACCCGGCGGTCGCGAGGAGGGGGACGGGCACGGAGACGCGGGCCGGGCCGGGACGGACGCCGGGAAGGGCGCCGAGGGGAAGAGGGGGCGGGCGGGCGACGGATCCGAGGGGGAAGCCGTGGGAGGGACCGGCCCGGGGGGAAACGGTGCGGAGGACATGGGAGCGGAGGGAGGAGTAAGGGACATGACGAGGTCACCACCTGCGACGAGGGACGGACTTGCGCGGCCGCCGCATCCCGCGACGAGGGTCGGGTTTGCGACGAGGGTCGGGCTTGCACAGCCACGATGGCCTTTCGCGCCGCCGCTCGCCGGAGCCGGTGGACGATCCACGGGTTGTGGACAACCCCCTCACCCGAACGAGGAGTTCCGCCCCCGCCTCCGCACGCCCGCGCCCCCGCACGCCCGCGCCTCCCGCCTCCTGCCTTCCGCCCCCCGGGTCCTCCCGCCCCTCCCCGCCTACGGCAGTTCGAAGCCCGGGTCCATTCCGCCCAGTGCGTTCCCGCACCCGCAGTCGCGGTCCTGCGTCGACGGCAGTGCGGCCACCGCGTCGAACAGCACGCCCCGCAGCCGGTCCACGTTCGCCGCGAACACGCGCAGCACCTCCTCGTGGGAGACGCCCTCGCCGCTCTCGGCGCCCGCGTCCAGATCGGTGACCAGGGTCAACGCGGTGTAGCAGAGCTCGAGTTCACGGGCCAGCGCGGCTTCCGGGTGGCCCGTCATGCCCACCACCGACCAGCCCTGCGCCCGGTGCCACAACGATTCGGCACGGGTGGAGAACCTCGGCCCCTCGATCACGACGAGAGTTCCCGCGTCCACCGGCTCCCACTCGCGGCCGCGCGCCGCCGTGAGCGCCGCCGCCCGCCCGGCGGGGCAGTAGGGATCGGCCAGCGACACGTGCACCACGTTCGGCACGGTGCCGTCGGGCAGCGGCAGGCCGTCGAAGTACGTCCCGGTCCGTGACTTGGTGCGGTCGACCAGCTGGTCAGGCACGAGGAGCGTGCCGGGCCCGTACTCGGGGCGCAGGCCGCCCACCGCGCACGGGCCGAGGACCTGACGCACCCCGACCGAGCGCAGCGCCCACAGGTTGGCCCGGTAGTTGATGCGGTGGGGCGGCAGATGGTGGCCGCGTCCGTGCCGGGGCAGGAAGGCGACCCGCCGGCCGGCCACCTCGCCGAGGAAGAGGGAGTCGCTGGGCGGTCCGTAGGGGGTGTCGACCTGGAGCTCGGTCACGTCCTCCAGGAACGAGTAGAGGCCGGAGCCGCCGATCACACCGATCTCTGCGTTCGCCTTGTTCGCCATGCGTCGCACCCTAACCGTCGCGGGGAACGCCGAAGACCCCGCCGTCGGACGACGGCAGGGTCTCGTGAGGAAGGGCGTCCTACGCGGCGGAGCTGCTGCCGGCGGAGGTGCCGCTGCTCGACGACTTGGAGTCCGAGGAGGACGAGGAGCTCGTGCTCGACGACTTCGACTCGGAACCGGAGGTCGACGGCTTCGAGGACGACGACGCCGGAGAGCTGCTCGACGAGGAGCCGCGGCTGTCGTTGCGGTAGAAACCGGAGCCCTTGAAGACGATGCCGACGGCGGAGAACACCTTCTTGAGGCGGCCACCGCAGTTGGGGCACTCGGTCAGGGCGTCGTCGGTGAACTTCTGCACCGCCTCGAGGCCCTCGCCGCACTCGGTGCACTGGTACTGGTAGGTCGGCACTGTCTTCCTCCTGGCACTCTCACTCAGTGAGTGCTAACGACGGTCTATCTTGACGCATTCCCCGGGATCAGTCCACTGTCACCGGCACGCGGTGACCGACGCCACGTGCGACGGTGCGCTCGCGGGGGCGCGTCGCGAGCCGTGAGCGCAGGGCCAGCAGGGTGACCAGGGCCAGCACCGTGCCGCCCATCGGCACCAGGAAACCGGAGCCGCCCCACAGGCGGTCCTCGAGCTGCCCGGCGATCGTGACGGCGGCCGCCTGGCCGAGCGCCACCGCGCCGGTCAGCCAGGTGAACGCCTCGGTGCGGGCGCCGGCCGGGACCAGTCCCTCCACCAGCGTGTAGCCGGTGATCAGCGCGGGCGCGATGCACATGCCGACCAGCAGGCCGAGACCCGCCAGCACGAGCATCGAGTGCGCCGCCCACAGCCCGGAGGCGACGAGCGCCAGCGCGGCGTAGGCGACGACCAGGCGCTTCTGCGGCGCGGCCTTCCAGGCGACGGCGCCGCACACCAGGCCGGAGAGCATGTTGCCCGCGGCGAAGGTGCCGTACAGGACGCCGTTCAGGCCGGGCTCGCCGATCGACTCGGTGAACGCGGCCAGCGAGACCTGCATGCCGCCGAAGACCGAGCCGATGCCGAGGAAGGTCACGATCAGCACGCGCACGCCGGGGACGCGCAGCGCCGAGGAGTGCTCCACGCGCGCGTGCCCGACGGCGGCGACCTCGGGCTGCGTGCTGCGCTGCGCGGCGAACAGCAGCCCGCCGAGCAGGGTCAGCGAGGCCTCGGTGAGCAGACCGGCGGCCGGGTGCACGGCGGTGCACAGGGCGGTCGCCAGCAGCGGGCCGAAGACGAAGGTGAGCTCGTCGGTGACGGACTCGAAGGCCGCCGCGGTGGTCATCAGGGGCGAGCCCTTCAGCCGCACGCCCCAGCGGGCCCGCACCATGGGGCCGACCTGCGGCACCGAGGCGCCCGTGGGCACCGCCGCGGCGAACACCGCCCACAGCGGCGCGTGGGCGAGGGCGAGGGCGGTGAGCGCGAGGCCCGACACGGTGTGCACGAGGACGCCGGGGACCAGCACGGCGCGCTGCGCGTAACGGTCGGCGAGACGGCCGCTCCAGGGGGCGAACAGCGCCATGGAGACACCGGTGACGGCCGCCGCGGCGCCGGCCGCGCCGTACGAGCCGGTGGTGTGCTGCACGAGCAGCACGATGGAGAGCGTGAGCATCGCGAACGGCTGGCGGGCGGCGAAGCCGGGCAGCAGGAACGTCCAGGCGCCGCGGGTGCGCAGCAGTCGCCCGTATCCCGGGCGGGCGGAGGCCGACGAGTCCTTCGACGGCTCGGTGGTGACCGTGGATGCCACGGCCCGTGCCTTTCTGCCGCCTGGTAGCGCGCCCGTGCGGGGGCGCCGAGAGCTGTCCTCTTGCGCGTGCTGCGGTAGATGCCGGTCCGCTGCAAGGGTGTTCCGGCCGCCATACGGTCGCGCCAGCTCTGCGTCAGGCAGAGTTGGTTCGATCAAAGTGCGCCTTCATCCTACAGGGATCAAGGCGCACCCCACCTGTGAAAAGGAGCACCGCCAACCCGGCCGCCCTGGGAATGCAGGGGGTGTGAACGGTGCGAAACGCGTGCTTAACGGGTGTCGCCGCCGGTGCCCAGCCATCCGGCGAGCTTGCCGCCGTGCCCGACGGCGCGCAGTCGCTTCTCCGCCGCGTCCCGCACCGGGTCGGTGGCGACGACGAGGAGTTCGTCGCCGTGCCGCAGGACGGTCGCCGGCAGCGGCACGAACGACGTCCCGTCGCGGACGACGAGGGTGACGGCGGCCCCGGCCGGCAGTCGCAGTTCGTCGACCTCGACGCCGTGCATCTTCGACCCCTCGGGGATCGCCACGGACAGCAGGTGCCCGCGCAGCCGCTCCAGGGGCGCCGACTCGACGCCCAGGTCGGCGGCCTCGGGGTCGCCGCCCAGCCGCAGCTTGCGCGCCAGCCAGGGCAGGGTCGGCCCCTGGACCAGGGTGTAGACGACGACCAGGACGAAGACGATGTTGAAGATGCGGCGGCTGGCGTCGACGCCGTTCACCATGGGGATCGTCGCCAGGATGATGGGCACGGCGCCGCGCAGCCCCGCCCAGGACATCAGCGTCTGCTCCGGCCAGGGCACCCGGAACGGCGTCAGGCACAGCACGACGCTGAGCGGGCGGGCGATCATGGTCAGCACCAGGCCGATGACGAGGGCGGGCAGCACGTCGTCGCCGAGCTCGTGCGGGGTGACGAGCAGGCCGAGGAGCACGAACATCCCGATCTGGGCGATCCAGCCGAGGCCGTCGGCGAACCCGCGCGTGGCGGGCCAGTGCGGCAGCTTGGCGTTGCCCATCACCATCGACGCGAGGTAGACGCCGAGGAAGCCGCTGCCGTGCGCCAGCGAGCCGGCCGCGTACGCGGTGACCGCGATCGCCATGACGGCGATCGGGTAGAGGCCGGAGGCGGGCAGCGCCACGTGCCGCAGGCCCCAGGAGCCCAGCCAGCCGACCGCGAGGCCGATGGCGGCGCCGATCGCCAGCTCCAGCAGTATCTCGGCCAGAAGCAGGTACCAGTGCTGGACGGGACCGGCGGTGGAGAAGGCGACGACCAGGATGACCACCGGGGCGTCGTTGAAGCCGGACTCGGCCTCCAGGGTGCCCGTCACGCGCGCGGGCAGCGGGATCTTGCGCAGGACGGAGAAGACCGCCGCCGCGTCCGTCGAGGACACCACCGCGCCGATGATCAGCGCCTGCCGCCATTCCAGCCCCGTCACGAAGTGCGCGGCCGTGGCCGTGACGCCCACGCTCACCGCGACCCCCGCCAGCGCCAGCACCGTGGCGGAGGGCAGGACCGGATAGATCTCCTTCCACTTCGTGCCCAGGCCGCCCTCGGCGAGGATCACGACCAGGGCCGCGTAGCCGATGACCTGGGTCAGTTCGGCGCTGTCGAAGTGGATGTCGCCGATGCCGTCCTGGCCCATGGCGATGCCGATCCCCAGGTAGACGAGCAGGCTGGGGAGCCCGCTGCGCGAGGAGATCCGGACCGCTGCGACGGCGACGAGCAGGACGAGGGAGCAGGCGAGCAGGAGCTGGTTGAGGTGGTGGACGGTCAGCGGCGGTTCCCTTCACCGGCGCGCGCGCCTCGGGCACGGGCGCACATGTGCACTGGTCACATCGGACACGAAGCTGCGCGCCCCGTGTCCAAGTACTTCATTACCTTACCTAACTCTTGACGAATTCTTGACGCTCCGCGACGTGAGATCGAACATCCTTCCGCGCCGGTACCCGACTCCGCGTCAAGTGGCGCGAAGCCCTGCGCCTATGGTTGCTCCAGCGCTCAATCGAAGGACAGCCCGCCTGCCGCTAGCGTGAGGACAGCAAGGACAGCGATGCCCCCCAACACCACCGCCACATCGGGTGACAAGCCCGTCAAGTCCGGCAGGAAGAAGGGGCGCAAAGCCCGTTTGATCGTTCTTGTACTGGTGTTGGCGATCATCGGAGGCATCGCCTACGGCGCCTACTGGTCCATCAGCACGGTCCGCGCGTCCTTCCCGCAGACCACGGGGTCGATCACGCTCAAGGGCCTCTCCGGACCGGTGAGCGTCCAGCGGGACGGCTACGGCATCCCGCAGATCTACGCGGACTCCGACGCGGACCTGTTCATGGCGCAGGGCTACGTGCAGGCGCAGGACCGGTTCTACGAGATGGACGTCCGTCGGCACATGACCTCCGGGCGGCTGTCGGAGATGTTCGGCAAGAGCCAGGTCGACAACGACGAGTTCCTGCGCACCCTGGGCTGGGACCGCATCGCCAAGACGGAGTACGACAGCAAGCTGTCGGACTCGACCAAGAAGTACCTCCAGGCGTACGCCAAGGGCGTGAACGCCTATCTCCAGGGCAAGGACGGCGCGGACATCTCCCTGGAGTACGCGGCCCTGGGGTTCACCAACGACTACAAGCCCGCCGAGTGGACGCCGGTCGACTCGGTGTCCTGGCTGAAGGCGATGGCCTGGGACCTGCGCGGCAACATGCAGGACGAGATCGACCGCGCCCTGATGACCAGCCGCCTCGGCGGGCAGCAGATCGCCGAGCTGTACCCGGAGTACCGCCCTTCCGGCAGCAACCAGCCGATCGTCCAGGAAGGGCAGTACGACAAGCTGACCAAGACGTTCGAGCAGAGCGACGGCGACGGCGGCCGTGGCTCCGGCAACGGAAGCGGCTCCGGCAACGGCGGCTCGTCCGGCAGCGGCGACACGTCGGGCGGCTCGGGTTCGGCCCTGCAGAGCCAGCTCTCGGGCCTCTACGACGTCCTGGACGACCTGCCCACCGCCGTGGGAGTGAACGGCAACGGCATCGGCTCCAACAGCTGGGTCGTCGGCGGCGCGCACACGATCACCGGCAAGCCGCTGCTGGCCAACGACCCGCACCTGTCGGCGTCGCTGCCCTCTGTCTGGTACCAGATGGGCCTGCACTGCCGGAAGGTCTCGAGCGCCTGCCAGTACGACGTCGCCGGCTACACCTTCGCGGGGATGCCCGGCGTGGTGATAGGCCACAACGCGGACATCTCCTGGGGCATGACCAACTCCGGCGTCGACGTCACCGACCTCTACCTGGAGAAGCTCTCCGGGGACGACGGCTACCAGTACGACGGCAAGGTGAAGCCGTTCGCCACGCGCGAGGAGACCATCAAGGTCGCCGGCGGCGACTCCAAGAAGATCGTCGTCCGGCAGACCGAGGACCGGATGCCTCTGCTGTCCGACCGTGCCGACGAACTCGTCGACGTCGGCAAGCGGGCCACGGTCGTGGGCGAGGCGCCCGACCGCGGCGACGGTTACGGCGTCGCGCTGAAGTGGACCGCCCTGGAGCCGGGCACCACCATGGACGCCGTCTTCGCCATGAACAAGGCGAAGGACTGGGACGACTTCCGCAAGGCGGCCGAGCTCTTCGACGTGCCCTCGCAGAACCTGGTCTACGCCGACACCAAGAACCACATCGGCTACCAGCTGCCCGGCAAGATCCCCACGCGCGCGAAGGGCGTCGACGGCTCGATCCCGGCGGAGGGCTGGGACTCCAGGTACCGGTGGCGGGGGTACATCCAGTTCGACGAGCTGCCCTACGAGTACGACCCCGCGCGCGGGTACATCGTCACCGCCAACCAGGCCGTGATCGACAAGGACAAGTACCCCTACACGCTCACCAGGGACTGGGGCTACGGCGCGCGCAGCCAGCGGATCACCGACCTGATCAAGGGCAAGATCAAGGGCGGCGGCAAGATCTCCACCGACGACATGCGCCAGATGCAGCTGGACGACGACAGCCAGATCGCGAAGCTGCTGAAGCCGTACCTGATGAAGATCAACCTGAAGGACCCCGACGTCCGCGAGGCGCAGGACCTCCTGCAGGGCTGGGACTACAGCCAGGACGCCGACTCGGCGGCCGCCGCCTACTTCAACGCGGTCTGGCGCAACATCCTGAAGCTGGCCTTCGGCAACAAGCTGCCCAAGGAGCTGCGCGTCAAGGGCCAGTGCCTGTGGGTCGACCCGGTCGACACCACCGGCCCCGTCGACAACCGGGACAAGATCCGCGAGTGCGGGCAGCGCGACGCCGCCCAGGCTCAGCCGGACGGCGGCGACCGCTGGTTCGAGGTGGTGCGCAGGCTCGTGGACAAGAAGAACAGCCCGTGGTGGACGACGCCCGCCGTCGGCACCCGCCCCGCGGCCGTCAACGACCGGGACAAGCTGTTCGAGCGGGCCATGATCGACGCGCGCTGGGAGCTGACCGCCAAGCTCGGCAAGGACATCGACACCTGGAGCTGGGGCCGGCTGCACCGCCTGTTCCTGAAGAACCAGACCCTGGGCACCAGCGGCCCCGGCTTCCTGCAGTACATCCTCAACCGGGGCCCGTGGAAGCTCGGCGGCGGCGAGGCGACGGTCAACGCGACCGGCTGGAACGCGGCCGGCGGCTACGGCGTGGTGTGGGTGCCGTCGATGCGGATGGTGGTCAACCTCGACGACCTCGACAAGTCGAAGTGGATCAACCTCACCGGCGCCTCGGGGCACGCCTTCAGCGCCCACTACACCGACCAGACGGGCAAGTGGGCCGACGGTGAGCTGCTCGACTGGTCCTTCCGCAAGAAGGCCGTCGACGGCAGCACCGTCGACACCCTGGTGCTCGAACCCTGAGCGACCCCGCGCACGACGGGCTCTCCACGCGCACGCGTGGAGAGCCCGTCGTCGTCTCAGGCGAAGCGGCGCACCCCCGACGGCGTGACCGCCGCGTGCACCGGCCGGTCGTGAGGCTCCGCGGGCAGCCCTTCGACGACCTCGCCGTCGTACAGGAGCACCACCAGCGCGGGACGGGCGCCGCAGGCCGCCAGCCGGGCCAGCACGCGGTCGTACGATCCGCCGCCGCGCCCCAGCCGCATGCCGGACGCGTCGACCGCGAGGCCGGGCAGCAGCACCACGTCGGCGCCCGTCACCGCGTCCGGGCCGAGGCGCTCGCCGACCGGCTCCAGCAGGGCCGTCCTGCCGCCGTGCCGGACGGGCGCGAGGGATCCCTCCCCGGCGTAGGCGGCCCAGTCCAGGTCGTTGTCCGGCAGCAGTGCGGGGAGCAGGACGCGAACGCCCCGCGCGTGCAGCGCGTCCAGCAGCGTCAGGGTGCCGGGCTCGCCGCCCACGGAGACGTACGCCGCCACCGTGCGCGCGTGCGTCAATTCGGGCAGTTCCGCCGCGTGCTCGGCCAGCGCGAGGGCCGCCGTGCGCACCTCGTCGGTCGTCAACGCGTTCCGTGCGGCGAGGAAACCCCGCCGCAACGTACGTTTGTCAGGCTCCGGTTCACCTTCGAGACGGCTCATGTGTCGCTCCCGTACCGCTTGCGCGTCGTTCCTGCGGCACTCCCGCACCGCTTCAATGTGTTCATATGATCATTAATTGAGCAGAGTCACAGATTCCTCACAAAGTCAGCGGATAGTGTTGCCGCCATGACTCAGTCGCACCCACGGATCAGCAAGGCTGTCATCCCCGCAGCCGGTCTGGGCACCCGCTTCCTGCCGGCGACCAAGGCCACTCCCAAGGAGATGCTGCCGGTCGTGGACAAGCCCGCTATCCAGTACGTGGTCGAGGAGGCCGTCTCCGCCGGCCTCGACGACGTCCTCATGGTCACCGGCCGCAACAAGCGCCCCCTCGAGGACCACTTCGACCGCAACTACGAACTCGAGTCGGCCCTGCAGAAGAAGGGCGACGCCGCACGGCTCGCCAAGGTCCAGCAGTCCAGCGACCTCGCCACGATGCACTACGTGCGCCAGGGAGACCCCAGGGGCCTCGGCCACGCCGTCCTGTGCGCGGCCCCGCACGTCGGACAGGAGCCGTTCGCCGTCCTCCTCGGCGACGACCTGATCGACCCCCGCGACCCGCTGCTCCGGCGGATGATCGAGGTGCGCGAGCAGCACGGCGGCAGCGTCGTCGCCCTCATGGAGGTCGCCCCCGAGCAGATCCACCTCTACGGCTGCGCGGCCGTGGAGACCACCGTGGACGGCGACGTCGTCAAGGTGACGGGCCTCGTGGAGAAGCCGGACCCGGTCGACGCCCCGTCGAACTACGCCATCATCGGCCGCTATGTGCTCGACCCGGGCGTGTTCGGCGTGCTGCGCGAGACCGAGCCCGGCCGCGGCGGCGAGATCCAGCTGACCGACGCCCTCCAGCAGCTCGCGCTGGACGAGAAGGTCGGCGGCCCGGTCCACGGCGTCGTCTTCAAGGGCCGCCGCTATGACACCGGCGACCGCGGCGACTACCTGCGCGCCATTGTCAGACTCGCGTGCGAACGTGAAGATCTGGGTCCGGACTTCCGTTCCTGGCTTCGCCGTTACGTCACCGAGGAGATGCAGCAACTTTGAGCACCGCCGCGCCCGCGCCCCGCCCCGCCGGCCAGGACCGCCTCTGGTCGGTGGACGAGCACCTGGACGACGTCCTCGCCGCCGTCCGCCCGCTGGAGCCCATCGAGCTGCAACTGCCCGACGCCCAGGGCTGCGTGCTCGTCGAGGACGTCACGGCGCCCGTCTCGCTGCCGCCCTTCGACAACAGCTCCATGGACGGCTACGCGGTACGGGTCGCGGACATCGCGGGCGCGAGCGAGGAGTTCCCCGCGGCGCTGGACGTCGTCGGGGACGTCGCGGCGGGACACCAGGCCGACCTGCTGCACGTGGGGCCGGGCCAGGCCGCCCGGATCATGACCGGCGCCCCGTTGCCGAGCGGTGCGGAGACCGTCGTCCCCGTGGAGTGGACCGACGGCGGGCTCGGCGAGGGCCCGGTCAGCGGGATGCGGGCCCGCAGCCTCGCCCCGGAGCAGGCCCGCGGACAGGTGCGCGTGCACCGGCCCGCAGAGGCGCGCGCGCACGTCCGCGCGCAGGGCAGCGACGTGCGGGCGGGGGACCGGGCTCTCGAAGCCGGCACCGTCCTCGGCCCGCCCCAGATCGCCCTGCTCGCCGCGATCGGCCGCGGCTCGGTACGCGTGCACCCGCGCCCGCGCGTGGTCGTGATGTCCACCGGCAGCGAGCTCGTCCAGCCCGGCGAGACGCTCGGCAGCGGGCAGATCTACGACTCCAACAGCTTCGCCCTCACCGCCGCCGCCCGCGACGCCGGGGCCATCGCCTACCGGGTCGGCGCGGTCGCCGACGACGCCGACACCCTGCGCTCCACCATCGAGGACCAGCTCGTCCGCGCCGATCTCCTCGTCACCACCGGCGGGGTCAGCGTCGGCGCGTACGACGTCGTCAAGGAGGCGTTGGAGCACGTGGGCGACGAGGACGAGGAGGGCGGCGGCGTCGAGTTCCGCAAGCTCGCCATGCAGCCCGGCAAGCCCCAGGGCTTCGGCACCGTCGGCCCCGACCACACCCCCCTGCTGGCCCTGCCCGGCAATCCCGTGTCCTCGTACGTCTCCTTCGAGCTCTTCGTGCGGCCCGCCATCCGCACCCTCATGGGACTGAAGGACGTCCACCGGCCCACCACGCGCGCGAAGCTGACCGCCGACAAGGCGCTGACCTCGCCGAAGGGCCGCAGACAGTTCCTGCGCGCCACATACGCCGACGGCGCCGTACGCCCGGTCGGCGGCGCCGGCTCCCACCTGGTCGCCGCCCTCGCCCACGCCGACGCGCTGATCGTCGTCCCCGAGGACACGGAGTCCGTCGAGCCGGGCGTCGACGTCGAGGTGGTCCTCCTCGGCTGAGGCCTCCTGGTTGGGGGTACCGTGTCGCGCACAGCAGGCCCCCGCGCCGCACCGCGCCGGGCCCGGACCGGGAGCGCCACACGACCATGAGTACGCAGGACCGACTGACGCACATCGACGACGCGGGCGCCGCCCGCATGGTCGACGTCTCCGGCAAGGACGTCACCTCCCGCACCGCACGGGCCAGTGGGCGCGTCCTCGTCTCGCCCCGCGTGGTCGAGCTGCTGCGCGGCGAAGGAGTCCCGAAGGGGGACGCGCTGGCCACCGCGCGGATCGCGGGCATCATGGGCGCCAAGCGCACCCCCGACCTGATCCCGCTGTGCCACCCGCTCGCCGTCTCCGGTGTGAAACTGGACCTGTCGGTCGCGGACGACGCCGTGGAGATCACCGCCACGGTGAAGACGACGGACCGCACGGGCGTCGAGATGGAGGCCCTCACCGCGGTCTCCGTCGCAGCCCTCACCGTGATCGACATGATCAAGGCGGTCGACAAGAAAGCCGTCATCTCGGACGTGCGCGTGGAGGAGAAGACGGGCGGCAAGTCGGGCGACTGGAGCCGGACATGACACAGGACGCGAACCCTGACGCGTCGGCGGGCGGCGCGCTGCTCGCGCCGTACAGCGCGCTGGTGGTCACCGCGTCCAACCGCGCGGCCACGGGCGTCTACGAGGACAGGGGCGGCCCGCTCATCGCCGAGGGCCTGCGCGGTCTCGGGTTCGCGGTCGACGGCCCGCAGGTGGTGCCGGACGGCGACCCGGTCGAGGCCGCGCTGCGGGCCGGCGTCGAGGCGGGCTACGACGTGATCGTCAGCACCGGCGGCACCGGCGTCTCGCCCACCGACCGCACGCCGGAGGCGACCCGCGCGGTGCTCGACCTGGAGATCCCGGGCATCGCCGAGGCCGTACGGGCGTACGGCCGCGACAAGACGCCCACGGCGGCGCTCTCGCGCGGACTGGCCGGCGTGTCGGGCGGCACGCTGATCGTCAACCTGCCGGGATCGACCGGGGGAGTGAAGGACGGCCTCGCCGTCCTGGAGCCCCTGCTGATCCACGCCGTCGACCAGATCCGGGGCGGCGACCACCCCGGACCGAGCCACGGAGGTGCGAGCTGAACAGCCCGTCCTGGCCCGTGGAACTGGTGGAGGGCGACATCGTCCTGCGGCCGATAAAGCTGCGCGACCAGCGGGTCTGGCGCGAGGTCAACCGACGCAACCGGGACTGGCTGCGCCCCTGGGAGGCGACCATCCCGCCGCCCGCGCCCAGCGGACCGATCGCGCACCGGCCGACCTACCGTCAGATGGTCCGGCACCTGCGCACCGAGGCCCACGCCGGACGGATGCTGCCCTTCGTCATCGAGTACCAGGGGCGGCTCGTCGGGCAGTTGACCGTCGCGGGGATCACCTGGGGATCCATGTGCTCCGGGCACGTCGGCTACTGGGTCGACGAGTCGGTGGCCGGCCGCGGGGTGATGCCGACCGCCGTGGCGCTCGTCGTCGACCACTGTTTCCGCACCGTCGGACTGCACCGCATCGAGGTCTGCATTCGGCCCGAGAACGGGCCCAGCCGCCGGGTGGTGGAGAAACTCGGATTCCGTGAGGAAGGGCTGCGGCCGCGCTATCTCCACATCGACGGGGCCTGGCGGGACCACCTCGTGTTCGCGCTGACGGCGGAGGAGGTCCCCGAGGGGCTGATGGGCCGTTGGCGGCGCACCCGCTCCACCGGCGTGCCCCGCGACCACCGCAACGCCTGACCCGGCCCAGGGGAATGCCCACGGGAATCGCTCTGGTCCCGAGAATTGAATAAGTGTTCGAAAATGATCGCAAGTTGACCGCCTGAGGCGGTGAATTCGCGCCCTCGGCGGCCTGCTGATCGCATCGGTCACAAAAAAAGTTCGAAATATCAGCCGGATCGTGCGACACACCGACTCAATTGGCGGATGGCCTCACGCAAACCCCTCTACCGTGTGAGGCGTGAGCAGCAGCGGCCTCATCTACGCAGTCATCGTCGGGGCCTGGGCCGCCTACTTGGTGCCTATGTGGCTCCGTAGGCAGGACGAGCTGAACGAGGCCCGTCCGACGGAACGCTTCAGCACCGCCATCCGGCTGCTGTCCGGACGGGCGGGTATGGAGCGCCGGTACGCCAGGGACCTGAAGGCGCGCTCCACCGAGGAGGGGGAGCCCGTCGCCGACGCCTCGGACGCCGTCACCGACTCGGTGGACGTCCGGGCCTTCGCCATGCCCCCGACCCGCCCGCAGGTGACGGCCCAGGTCCACGAACGCGGCCAGGACCGAGGCGTGGAGCGAGGCCAGGAGCGTGCGCCGGGCCGCTCGGATCCGAACCGTGAACAGGCCCGTGAACAGGCCCGGGAACAGGCTCGTGAGCAGGTGCGCGAACCGGCCGGCAGGCCCGCGCGGGAACGGCGCGACCGCGATCACGGCGCCCGGCAGACGCACGACCACGCGCCCGCGGCTCACGCGTCCGCCGCCCCCGCCACGGCTTCCGCCGCCGCCCGCGAAGGCGGCCAGGCCGCCGCGGGCAGGCGCGCGGCGGACGCCCGGCGTGCGGCGTCCGCCCAGGCGGCCGCGGCCCGCGCCCAGCGCTCGAAGTCGCTCGCCCGCCGTCGGCGCACCACCGTGATGCTCTTCCTAGCCTTCACGATCGGAGCGGTCGTCGCCGCGGTCGGCGGGCTCGCCTTCCTGTGGGCGCCCGCCGTGCCCGCCGTCCTGCTCAGCGCCTACATCGGGTACCTGCGCACCCAGGAGCGCCGCCGCTTCGCGTTCCAGATGGACCGCAGGCGCGCCGAGGTCGCCGCGCAGCGGCTGCGCGAGCGTCAGCCGCGCCGGCGCGCGCCCGCCCCGGCGAACGCGCCGTCCGCGGACCCCGGCCCCGACGCCGGCGCAGAGGAGCCGCACGCGGGCTCCGAACCGCAGACCGACCCGGGCCTGCTGGCGCTCGCCGCGGACCGCAGGGCTCTCGTCGAGCAGACCGACCACGCGGAGTGGATCGACCAGCAGCGCGAGCGGCAGCGCCGCCCCGGCCACGGCGACAGCTGGGACCCCGTCCCGGTGCCCCTGCCGACGTACGTGACCGCCCCGGTCGCGCCCCGGGCGACCTCCGACGTCGATCTCGCAGCCGCGGACGCCTGGAGCTCGGCCCGCTCCAGCTCGGTCCCCCCCGAGCACGACACGGCGGACGCGGAAGACGCGACGGCCGCCGGATTGGACGACCCCGACCGAGCGCCGGACGACGCGGCGGCCGACGACAGCGGCGCGGAGGACGGCGAGCGCAGCGACGCCCGGCGCGCGGCCTCGGCCCGGCGCTCCCGCGAGCGCGGACGCACCCCGCTGTTCGATCAGTACGAGGACGGCGAGCGTCCGCGGGCCGCCAACGAATGATCTCCGCCTCCCCGCCTCCGGCCTCGGGGAACGGATTTCCAAGCACGCCTACGGGGATGCTAGAGTTTCACTCGTTGCAAGGGCCTGTGGCGCAGTCCGGTAGCGCACCTCGTTCGCATCGAGGGGGTCTGGGGTTCAAATCCCCACAGGTCCACTGCAGCTCAAAGCCCCGGTCGGGATTCCCGACCGGGGCTTTGGCCATGTCGTACGGCGGTGAAGTGCGGCAACTGGCCTTTCCTTGCGGGCCTGAGGCCGCGTGCGCAGCCTCAGGCGCCGAGGAAGTCCAGGGAGTCGAGCGGTTTCAGGGGCGAACGGCCTCAGGGGCGAGCGGCTTGGCGAAGCAGCGGCTCGCGTCGTACGCGCGGTAGTAGCCGAACTTCGTGCACGGCTCGTACCCGCTGGAGACGTACAGGGCGATCGCCTCCGGCTGCTCGGTGCCGGTCTCCAGCACCATCCGGGTACGGCCCGCGTCCCGCGCGCTCTCCTCCAGCGCGCTGAGCATCCGCCGCGCCAGACCGCGCCCGCGCATGTCCCGCACCACGAACATCCGCTTCAGCTCGGCGTCGCCGTCCTGGTTGCCCTCGCCGTTGGCGTCCTGGCTGCGCCAGCCGCCGGTGGCCACCGGGCGGTCGGCCTCGTCGTAGGCGATCAGATAGACGCCGTGCGGCGGCTGGAAGTCGGAGGGCGCGAGGACGGTGGCGTCGCCGCCGTCGCCGTATCGCTCGTGGTACTCGGCCTGGACCTCGTCGTTGAGCTTGACCGCGTCGGGATGGTCGAAGGGGACCGGACGTATTCTCACGCCGAACACAGTACGTGGCGGCTCGACCGGACCGCCGACGTGCCCGATCGGCGCCCTTGGCACGTCCGGGGACGGGACCAGGTCCGGTCCGGCGACCCGCGGCCGGTATCGTGCCCGGGTGCTGACCGTGACCTCCGTGAACGTGAATGGACTCCGCGCCGCCGCGAAGAAGGGCTTCGTCGAGTGGCTCGCGGACACCTCCGCCGACGTGCTGTGCCTGCAGGAGGTGCGAGCCGAGCCGGAGCAGCTGCCGGAGACGGTCCGGGCCCCCGAGGGCTGGCACGTCACCCATGCCCCGGCCGCCGCCAAGGGCCGCGCCGGCGTCTCCCTCTACACCCGCCGCGAGCCGGACGCCGTCCGCCTCGGCTTCGGCTCGTCCGAGTTCGACGGGTCCGGCCGCTACCTGGAGGCCGACCTGCCCGGTGTGACGGTCGCCTCCCTGTACCTGCCGTCCGGTGAGGTGGGCACCGACCGGCAGGACGAGAAGCTGCGCTTCATGGGCGAGTTCCTCGCGTACCTCAAGGAGCTGCGCGCCCGAGCCGCCGCCGACGGCCGTGAGGTCCTCGTCTGCGGCGACTGGAACATCGCCCACCAGCAGGCGGACCTCAAGAACTGGCGCGCCAACGCCAAGAGCTCCGGCTTCCTGCCCGAGGAGCGCGCCTGGCTCACCCGGGTCCTCACCCCGACGGACGGCGGCTACGTCGACGTCGTACGCGAACTGCACCCGGAGACGACGGGCCCGTACACATGGTGGTCCTACCGGGGACGGGCCTTCGACAACGACTCGGGGTGGAGAATCGACCTTCAGGTCGCGACGCCCGGTCTGGCGGCCAAGGCGGTCAAGGCGCTGGTGGAGCGGGCCGCCACGCACGGCGAACGCTGGTCGGACCACGCCCCGGTGACGGTGGCCTTCGACCTGTAGAGCGCCCCGTGACCGCCGATGCCCCGTCAGTTCTCCTTGCGCAGGCGGCGGTCGAGGGCGAGGGAGACCTCTGCCTCGACGACGCTGCGGGCCAGCGGGCGCAGGCGGGGGAGTTCCTGCTCGGTGGCGTGGCGCAGGATCAGTTCGGTGAAGAGCTCGGCGAGCGCGTCGGCGTGGGCGCGCACGCGCACGCCCGCCGCCAGGACCTCCGCGAGCGGGATGCCCTCGCGGACCAGGGCGGCGGAGACGTCCAGCAGGCGGCGGCTGATGTGGACGATCTCGTCGCCGTCGGTGCCCAGGTAGCCGAGTTCGAGGGCGGTGGCGAGGTTCTCGGGGGTGACCTGGCCCTCGAAGCGGGCGGCGAGCTCCTCGGGGGTGAGACGGACCGGCTCCTCCTCGGTGGGGCCGCCGACGCCGATGAGGTCGGCGACGTCGCGGCCCTGGTCGAGGGCGTCGGCCAGCTCCGCGATGCCGGTGAGGGTGTGGCCGCGTTCCAGCAGGGCGGCGACGGTGCGCAGCCGGGCCAGGTGATGGTCGTCGTACCAGGCGATGCGGCCCTCGCGGCGGGGCGGCGCGAGCAGTTTGCGTTCGCGGTAGAACCGCAGGGTGCGCACCGTGATGCCGGCCTTCGCGGCCAGCTCCTCCGTTCGGTACTCCCTCTTCTCCGTCACGGCCGAAGCCTATGTTGTACCGCGGGTAACTTTCCTTCCCAGGGCCTACCCATCAGTACGGAGCTGCTCTACGCTCCCATTGCGCCAGTATTCACTGGCAGAGTTGCGAGAGTCGCACGGCAGGAGGCGTCGGGATGACCGAACACGTACGGGTGGCGGTGATCGGGTCCGGCTTCGGCGGGCTGGGGGCCGCCGTGCGGCTGCGCCGGGAGGGGATCACCGACTTCGTGATCCTGGAGCGGGCGAGCAGCGTCGGCGGGACCTGGCGGGACAACAGCTACCCGGGGTGCGCCTGCGACGTGCCCTCCCACCTGTACTCCTTCTCCTTCGCCCCGAACCCCGAGTGGCCGCGCACCTTCTCCGGGCAGGAGCACATCCGCGCCTATCTGGAGCACGTCACGGACGTGTTCGGGCTGCGGCCGCACCTGCGCCTCGACTCCGAGGTGCTGCGGATGACCTGGGACGCGCAGGAGCTGCGCTGGGACGTCGAGACGAGCGCGGGGCGCTACTTCGCCGACGTCGTCGTGTCGGCCACCGGGCCGCTGTCCGACCCGAAGATCCCGGAGATCCCCGGCCTCGACTCCTTCCCCGGCGAGGTCTTCCACTCGGCCCGCTGGGACCACGACGCCGACCTCGCCGGCAAGCGCGTCGCCGTGGTCGGCACCGGCGCCTCCGCCATCCAGATCGTGCCCGCCCTGCAGCCGGACGTCTCCCGGCTGACGTTGTTCCAGCGCACCCCGCCGTGGGTGATGCCCCGCGTCGACCGGGCGATCAGCGGCGCGGAGCGCGCCCTGCACCGGGCCCTGCCGGTCACCGCGCAGGCGCGTCGCGGGCTGCTGTGGGGCATCCGGGAGCTGCAGGTCCAGGCGTTCACCAAGCGGCCGAACCAGCTCGGTCTCGTCGAGAGGCTCGCCCGGCAGAACATGGCCCGTGTCATCAAGGACCCGGCGCTGCGGGCCAGGCTCACCCCGGACTACCGCATCGGCTGCAAGCGGATCCTGCTGTCCAGCGCCTACTATCCGGCCCTCGCGCAGCCCAACGTGGACGTCGTCGCGAGCGGGCTGAGCGAGGTGCGCGGGTCCACCCTGATCGCGGCCGACGGCAGTGAGGCCGAGGCGGACGTGATCGTCTTCGGCACCGGCTTCCATGTGACCGACATGCCCATCGCCGACCGGGTGGTGGGCGCGGACGGGCGGACGCTGGCGGAGAGCTGGAAGGACGGCATGGAGGCCCTGCGCGGCGCCTCCGCCGCGGGCTTCCCCAACTGGATGACGATCATCGGCCCCAACACGGGCCTCGGGAACTCCTCCATGATCCTCATGATCGAGTCCCAGCTGAACTACCTGGCCGACTATCTGCGCCAGCTGGACGTCCTCGGAGGCCGGGCGGCCCTGGACGCCCGCCCGAGCGCCGTGCACGCCTGGAACCGCCGGGTGCAGGACCGGATGCGGCGCACGGTGTGGAACACCGGCGGCTGCACCAGCTGGTACCTGGACGCGAACGGCCGCAACACCACCGTCTGGCCGGGCACGACCTCCGAGTTCCGGCGGGCGACGCGACGGGTGGACCTCGCCGAGTACGAGGTCCTGCGCACGTCCGTGGCGCCGGCCGGCCCCCGCACGGCCGACAGCGGGGTGACGGCGTGAGCGCCCGCCGCGACCTGACGGCCGTCTCCGCCGACGGCACGTCCCTGCACGTCGAGGTGCACGGCCCGCAGGGCGCGCCCGCCGTCGTCCTCGCGCACGGCTGGACGTGCTCGACCGCGTTCTGGGCGGACCAGATCAGGGACCTCGCCGCCGACCACCGCGTCATCGCCTACGACCAGCGCGGCCACGGCCGCACCCCGGCGAGCCCGGCCTGCAGCACGGACGCGCTGGCCGACGACCTGGAGGCGGTGCTCGCCGCGACGCTCGCGCCCGGCGAGAAGGCCGTGATCGCCGGGCACTCCATGGGCGGCATGACGGTCATCGCGGCGGCCGGCAGGGACGCCCTCCGGGAGCATGCGGCGGCCGTCCTGCTGTGCAGCACCGGCGCCTCGGGCCTGGTCGCCGAGTCCACCGTGCTGCCCCTGCGGGCGGGCCGCCTGCGGACCTGGCTGACCGGGCACGTCCTCGGCTCGAGGGCGCCCCTCGGACCGGTCACGCCCGTCGCGAAGCGGATCCTCAAGTACGCCACGATGGGCGCCGGTTCCGCCCCGCACATGGTGGACGCCTGCGCCCGCATCGTGCACGCCTGTCCGCGCAAGGTGCGGCACGCCTGGTCGCATGTGCTGAGCCTGCTCGACCTCGACCACCGGGTACGGGAGTTGAGCGTGCCCACGGCGGTGATCGTCGGCGCCGGCGACCGGCTGACCCCGCCGGTGCACGCCCACCGGATCGCCGCGGCGCTGCCGCACTGCCTGGGCGTCACCGAACTGCCCGGCCTCGGCCATATGACGCCCATCGAGGCGCCCGCGCTGGTCACCGGCCGGATCCGGGAACTCGTCAGCACTTACTCGCAGTTGAAGGAGGGCGCATGAGCAGGGTGAGCCTGGAGGGACAGGTCGCGGTCGTCACGGGGGCCGCGCGCGGCGTGGGCGAGCTGCTCGCCCGCAAGCTCTCCGCACGGGGCGCGAAGATCGCACTGGTCGGTCTGGAGCCGGACGCGCTGAAGCAGGTCTCCGAGCGCCTGCACGGCGACAGCGACCACTGGCACGCCGACGTCACCGACCACGAGGCGATGACCCGGGTCGCGGCGGAGGTGAAGGAGCGCTTCGGCAAGGTGGACATCGTGGTCGCCAAC
The DNA here is from genome assembly GCF_040299045.1 of Streptomyces sp. NPDC001027. NCBI lineage: Bacteria > Bacillati > Actinomycetota > Actinomycetes > Kitasatosporales > Streptomycetaceae > Streptomyces > Streptomyces sp. NPDC001027. The sequence goes on along the minus strand of NZ_JBEPBI010000066.1, from coordinate 11,710 downwards.
GCGGGCGTGGCGAACGGCGGTCCGTTCGCGGAATCCGATCCGCACGTCTGGCGCCGGGTCGTCGAGGTGAACCTGATCGGCTCGGCGGTCACCGCGCGCGCCTTCCTGCCGCTGCTGCAGGAGAGCCGCGGATACCTCCTGCAGATCGCCTCGCTGGCCGCGATCACCCCGGCGCCGATGATGACGGCGTACTGCGCGTCCAAGGCGGGCGTGGAGGCGTATGCGCACTGTCTGCGCGCCGAAGTGGGCCACCGGGGCGTGCGGGTGGGCGTCGGCTATCTGTCGTGGACCGACACCGACATGGTGCGCGGGGCCGATCAGGACGAGGTGATGCGGGAGTTGCGGCAGCGCCTGCCCTGGCCGGCGAACAAGACGTACCCGCTCGGTCCGGCCGTCGACCGGCTGGTGGCGGGCATCGAGCGGCGCTCGGCGCATGTGTACGGACAGGGGTGGCTGCGCGGCATGCAGGGCGTGCGCGGCTACCTGCCGGGTCTCATCGGGACCGTGGGGCAGCGTGAGATGCGGCGGTTCGCGCCCCGGCTGCAGGGGATGCGGACGGGGCTGGTGGGCGCGGGCGGGTCCGCCGACGAGGAGACCAGGGCTACGCAGCGTAGTTGATCGACATGCGTGCGGTGACCGCCCGTGTGAATCTGGTCGAGGCCCCACCAAGGGGCCGCGAACCCCCTCATCTCCTACAGGAGTGAACCCACATGGGTATGAAGGACAAGTTCCAGGACAAGACCGAACAGTGGCAGCAGCAGGGCAAGCAGAAGGCCCAGCAGGCCAAGGAGCAGGTCCAGCAGCGTGGCAAGCAGCGCCCGGGCGAGCGCCCCGGCGAGCGGCCCGCGGACCGCTCGGGCGACCGCCCCGGCGAGCGTCCGGGTGAGCGCTCCGGTCAGCGTCCCGGTGAGCGTCCCGGTCAGGACACCGAGCGGATGCGGCGCGAGGACGAGGACCGTCTCGCGCACGACTACGACATGTAGTCACCGCTGACGACTCGGCTCAGGCCGGTGGTTCGGGGCGTCCTTCTCCGGAAGGGCGCCCCGAGCGCTGTGCGCCCCGGCTTCGCGCGCCGTCCGGCGGCGTCGGTTCTCCGCGCCGCACACCGGCGTCAACTCTCCTTGGCGCACACCGGAGTTCAGCTGTCCGTGGCGCGCGGCGGCAGCGGGGGCCGGGACCGGTCGGGGACGCCGGTGAGGTCCGGCGGGGTCGCCGGGGGCGTGAGGGTGAGCAGGTCCAGGGCCAGCCGTACGGCGTCGTCGAGTTGGGCGTAGCGGCCCTCGGCCCAGTCGAGCGGGGTGCGCAGGGCCTCCAGGTCGGGGGCGACGCCCCGGTTCTCCACCGACCAGCCGTAGGCGTCGAACCAGGCCGCGTTCATCGGGACGGTGATGACGGTGCCGTCGCCGAGCTGATGGCGGCCGGTCATGCCGACCACACCGCCCCAGGTGCGCTGGCCGACCACCGGGCCCAGCTTCAGCAGTTTGAAGGCGGCCGCGATCATGTCGCCGTCCGAGGAGGTCGCCTCGTCGGCGAGCGCCACCACCGGGCCTCTCGGCGCGTTCGAGGCGTACGACACCGGCTGGGCGTCGCGGGTGAGGTCCCAGCCGAGGATCGTGCGCGTCAGCTTCTCCACGACCAGCTCGCTGATGTGGCCGCCCGCGTTGCCGCGCACGTCCACGATCAGCGCGGGCCTGGACACCTCCATGCGCAGGTCGCGGTTGAACTGGGCCCAGCCCGAGCCGCCCATGTCGGGGATGTGCAGGTAGCCGCAGAGACCGCCGCTCAACTGGCGTACGACGGCACGGCGTTTGGCGACCCAGTCCTGGTAGCGCAGGGGGCGTTCGTCGACCAGCGGGACGACGGCCACCCGGCGCGGCCGGCCCGTCTCGCCCTCGGCCGGGGCGAAGGTGAGCTCGACGGTGGTGGCGCCGGCCCCGGCCAGCAGCGGGTACGGGCCGGTCACCGGGTCGACGGGCCGGCCGTCGACGTGGGTGAGCACCGCGCCCTCGCGGATGCCGGTGCCGGCCAGCGGTGAGCGGGCCTTGGAGTCGGAGGAGTCGCCGGGCAGGATCCGGCGTACGGCCCAACCGGCGTCCCGGCGGACGAGGTTGGCGCCCAGCAGGCCCTGGAGGCGCTGGTAGTGCGGCGGTCCCTCGTTGCGGCGGGCGGCGGTGACATAGGCGTGGGAGGTGCCGAGTTCGCCCAGCACCTCGCGCAGCAGGTCCGCGAACTCGTCGGGGGAGGCGACGCGTTCGACGAGCGGGCGGTACTGGTCGAGCACCGCGTCCCAGTCGATGCCGCACATCCCGGGGTCCCAGAAGTAGGCGCGGATCAGCCGGCCGGCCTCCTCGTACGCCTGTCGCCATTCGGCGCCGGGGTCCACCTCGTGCAGGATGCGCCGCAGGTCGATCCAGACCGTGGAGTCCGGGTCCCCGGTCTCGGCCGACGGCGCCGCCCGCAGGTCGCCCTCGTCGACGACGACCAGCCGGGTGCCGTCGCCGCTGAGCGCGAACCAGTCGAGGTGGTCGACGAGTTCGGACCTGCGGGCCTTGCCGATGCTGAAGTGCTCCAGCGTCGGCCGGCCGCTGGTGTCGTCGGGGTTCGCGAACGTCTCGCCCAGCGCGCCGGAGATCGGCCAGCGCAGCCACACCAGTCCGCCTCCCGCGACCGGGTGGAGGGCGGAGTACTTGGACGCCGGCACGGGGAAGGGGGTGACCCGGCTCTCCAGGCCCTCGGCCTCGACGGTGACGGTCCCGTCGCCGGCCTCACCGCCCTCGCCGTCCTGCAGCGGGTCCAGTCCGCCGGCGGCCGGACGGCCCTCCGGGGTCAGCGCGAAGGGCGAGGGGGTGGCCGAGGACAGCGGCACCAGGTAGGGGCGGCAGCCGAGCGGGAAGGACAGGTCGCCGGTGTGCACGTCGTACACCGGGTCGAAGCCGCGCCAGGACAGGAACGCGAGATAGCGGCCGTCCCGGGTGAAGACCGGGTTCTCGTCCTCGAACCGTCCGTCGGTGACGTCGACGATCAGCCGTTCGTCGGTCGCCATGCCGGGGACGCGGGCCATCTTGATCTGCCGCAGGGAGCGGCCGATGCCCGGGTGCGACCAGGTCAGCCAGCTGCCGTCCGGCGAGAACGCCAGATCGCGCACGGGTCCGTTGACCGACGCGATCAGCTCGGTGACCTCGTCCTGCGCAGGCTCCGCGCTCTCCGCGGGCTGCGCAGGCCCCGCGCTCTCCGGGCCCTCCGCGCTCGCCGCAACCTCCGCTGGGGAGGCGCCCTCGGGGTCCTGGCTCACGTCGACGAGCAGCAGCCGGCCGTCGTGCGAGGCGATCGCGAGCCGTTCGCCTTCCGGGTCGGCCACCATCTCGAGGACCCGCCCGAGTCTCCCGGAGGCCAGCCGGCGTGGCGCGCGCTCGCCGCTGGCGCGCGGCAGGCAGGCGATCTCGACGGCGTCCTCGCCGTCCGCGTCGGTGACGTAGGCGACCTGGCCGCCCGAGCCGAGCATCTCCGGCAGCCGCACCCGCACCCCGGGCGTGTCGGTGATCGTCCGGGCGGGTCCGTCCCGGTGGGTCAGCCAGTAGAGGCTGCCGCGGACGGCGACGGCGCTGGCGCGTCCGGTCTCGTCGACGGAGATGCCGTCCACGTGCTGGGCGGCCGGGATCTGGTAGGGGCGCCGTCCGGCCCGCGGCCCGCCGAGGCGCACGTCGACGCGGCGCGGCGCGGAGCCGGCGGCGAGGTCGTCGACGATCCACAGCTCGCCGGCGCACTGGTAGACGACGCGGGCGCCGTCGCCGGCGGCGTGCCGGGCGTAGAAGGCGTCGTGGTCGGTGTGCCGGCGCAGATCGGAGCCGTCGTGGGCGCAGGAGTACAGGTTGCCGACGCCCTCGTGGTCGGAGAGGAAGGCGATGCGGTCGCCGACGAACAGCGGGCAGGCGAGGTGTCCGTCGAGGCCTTCCAGCAGGCGCCGCCCGTGCAGCCACAGGCGGCCGGTGGCGCCGCCGCGGTAGCGCTTCCAGGCGGCCGGCTCGTGCGGGGGAGTGCCGGTGAGCAGGAGGGTGCGGCGCTCGCCGTCGACGTCGGCGACCTGGAGGTCGGAGACCGGGCCCCAGGGGAGCTTGCTGCCGGGCGAGCCGTCGGTGGGGACCTTGTAGGCCCAGGTGAAGTAGGAGAACGGCTCGCCGTGGGAGGCGACGGCGAGGATGTCGGCGTTCCCGTCCGGGTCGGGGGGCGTCCAGCCGCGGACCTGGGTGTCGGCGCTGCCCCAGTACGTGAGGCGCCGCCCCGGGCCGCCGTCCACCGGGACGACGTGGATCTCCGGGACGAGGCTGCGCCAGCTCGTGTACGCGATGTGGCGGCCGTCGGGGGAGAAGCGCGGGTGGCCGGCCTTGGTGCGGTCGACGGTGAGCCGCCACGCCCGCCGGGGATCGTCGAGAGGGGTCAGCCAGAGGTCGTCCTCGGCCACGAAGCACAACAGGTCACCGCTGAGATGGGGCAGACGCAGATAGCTCACCTCCCCATGCTTTTCCGGGGGATGGACCGGAGCAACTTATGACAAAGGCGTGTCATGGTCGATCATGTCGGCGACGACGTGAGCCAGGACACGTACGAAACAGTTTCGTTTCGCTGCGAGATGCGCTACATTCGGCGTGTACGAACAGGAGACTGTGGCGGTGCGGAGTGGGAAGGTGAGCGGAATGACCGAGGTCGCAACGGCGCGTCGCAGCCGCATCACTCCCGAGCGCGAGGCCGAGCTGTACGAGGCCGTGCTCGAACTCCTCCGTGAAGTCGGCTACGACGCCCTCACCATGGACGCCGTCGCCGCCCGCACCAGGTCCAGCAAGGCGACGCTCTACCGCCAGTGGGGCGGCAAGCCCGAGCTGGTGGCGAAGGCGGTCCGGCACGGCAAGCCGGGCGGCTGTATCGAAGCCATCGACACCGGGTCCCTGCGGGGCGACCTGCACGCCCTCACGCTGCGCTCGGACGACGGCCAGATGGCGCAGAACTCCGCGCTCATGCGGGGGCTGGCCATGGCCGTCCACGACAACCCGGATCTGCTGAAGGCGTTCAAGGAACACCTCATCGAACCGGAGCTGGCCGAGTTCCGCCTGCTGCTGTCACGGGCGATCGACCGGGGGGAAGTCCGCGCGGACAACCCCGCGGCCGACTTCATGATGCACATGATGATCGGGGGGTTCGCGGCCCGGACACTGCTCGACGAGCAGCCCCCGACGCAGGACTTCCTCCTCTCGTACATCGACGCCGTGGTGCTCCCCGCCCTCTGCGCGCCGAATCCCGCCATCTGACCGTCCCCACGGTCCGCCCAACCTGACGTCACCGCTCACGTCGTCGGGCCGATCACCCCTGTCTCCCCGCCGGGTTGGTCAACCCTGCCCCCAGGGCCGTGCCGGAACACGGCCCCCACAACCACGACCTGACCGGGAGTACGCCTCCGTGGCCACGTTCCTCTATCGACTCGGCCGGCTCGCCTTCCGCCGCCGCCACTTCGTCGCCCTCATATGGGTGGCGCTGCTGACCCTGGCAGGCGTCGGCGCCGCCTCCGCGCCCGCCGCCGGGACAACCTCCTTCTCCATACCGGGAGTCGAGGCCCAGAAGGCCTTCGACCTGCTGGAACAGCGCTTCCCCGGGGCCAGCGCCGACGGCGGGACCGGGCGTGTCGTCTTCAAGGCGCCCGAGGGCCAGAAGATCACCGACGCCGCCAACAAGGCGACCGTCGACAAAGCCGTCAAGACCCTCCGCGACGGCTCCGAGGTCGCCTCCGTCACCGACCCCTTCACGACGAACGCCGTGAGCCAGGACGGCACGGTCGCCTACACCTCCGTCAAGTACGACGTCCCCGGCATGGAGCTGCAGGACTCGACCCGGGACGCCCTCGAGGCGGCCGGCGACGCGGCCCGGGCCACCGGGCTGACCGTCGACGTCGGAGGCGACGCCCTCCAGGCCGGAGCCGAGCCGGGCGCGATCGGCGAGGTCATCGGTCTCGCGATCGCCGCCGTCGTCCTCGTCCTCACCCTGGGCTCGCTCGTCGCGGCCGGACTGCCGCTGCTCACCGCGATCATCGGCGTCGGCATCGGCGTCTCCACGATCACCGTCCTCGCCAAGGCGCTGGACCTCGGCGACACCACCTCCACCCTCGCGCTGATGATCGGCCTCGCGGTCGGCATCGACTACGCGCTGTTCATCGTCTCCCGCTACCGCAGCGAGCTCGCCGAGGGCCGCGACCGCGAGGAGGCGGTCGGCCGCGCCACCGGCACCGCCGGCTCGGCCGTCGTCTTCGCCGGCCTCACGGTCGTCATCGCTCTGGCGGGCCTCGCGGTCGTCAACGTCCCCATGCTGACCAAGATGGGCCTCGCTGCGGCGGGCACGGTCGTGGTCGCCGTCCTCATCGCGCTGACCATGGTCCCGGCGCTGCTCGGCTACGCGGGCAAGAAGGTCCGCGCCACCGGCGAGAAGCGCAGGCCGGCCGCCGTGAAGGGCGAGCAGGACGAGCAGGACAAGCCCGGGCCGGGCGTCCGCTGGGCGAGCTTCGTCGTCCGTCGTCCGGCCGTCGTGCTGCTGCTCGGCGTGGTCGGCCTCGGCGCGATCGCCGCCCCGGTCGCCCAGCTGGAGCTGGGGCTGCCCGACGACGGCTCGCAGCCGACGTCCACGACCCAGCGCCGGGCCTACGACCTGCTGTCGGAGGGCTTCGGCCCCGGGTTCAACGGCCCCCTGCTGATCGTGGTCGACGCCGCGGACAGCGACGACCCCAAGGGCGCGGCCACCGCGGTCACCGACGGGATCAAGAAGCTCGGGGACGTCGCCACGGTCACCCCGGCGATGTTCAACAAGGCCGGCGACACCGCCACGATCACCGTGATCCCCGGCTCCAAGCCGTCCTCGACCCAGACCGAGGACCTGGTGCACGCCATCCGCGGGCAGGGCGCCGAGGTCAGGGCGGACACGGGAGCGCAGGTCCTGGTCACCGGCACGACCGCGATGAACATCGACTTCTCGCAGAAGCTCAACGACGCGCTGGTCCCGTACCTGGGCCTGGTCGTCGGCCTGGCCTTCCTGCTGCTGATCGTGGTCTTCCGCTCCCTCCTGGTCCCGCTGAAGGCGGCCCTCGGCTTCCTGCTCAGCGTGCTGGCCGCGCTCGGCGCCGTGGTCGCGGTCTTCCAGTGGGGCTGGCTCGGCGGCCTGATCGGCGTCGAGGAGACCGGCCCGATCATGTCGATGACGCCGATCTTCATGGTGGGCGTGGTCTTCGGCCTCGCGATGGACTACGAGGTGTTCCTCGTGACCCGGATGCGGGAGGCGTACGTCCACGGCGAGAGCCCGAGCCAGGCCATCGTCACCGGCTTCCGGCACAGCGCCAAGGTGGTGGTCGCCGCCGCGATCATCATGATGGCCGTGTTCGGCGGCTTCATCAGCTCCGGCGAGTCCATCATCAAGACGATCGGCTTCGGCCTCGCGATCGCCGTCTTCTTCGACGCGTTCGTCGTCCGCATGGCGATCGTCCCGGCGGTGCTCGCGCTGCTCGGCAAGCGGGCCTGGTGGCTGCCCAAGTGGCTGGACCGCGCCCTGCCCAACGTGGACGTCGAGGGCGAGGGGCTGCGCACCCCGTCCGACACCGGCGAGGAGGACCGCGAACTGGTCCGCGTCTGACACGTCGGACTGTCCGAAAGACCGCCGGTGAGGGCTCCGTGGGGACGGGGCGCCCTCACCGGCGTTTTTCTTCACGACTCTTTTTCGTGACCCACTATCGGGTGACGGCGTCACGCGCTCGGGCCCCACGGAGCCGACGGCCCAACGGGTCCGGCGCGTTCAGGACATAGATGGACATGGAAGGCTACTGTCACCGGAATGTGCATGATTCGTAACGTGCAGCGGTATTGAGCCACTTGGGACGGGCCGGGTGGGCAATCTGGTTCTGCGGCCGAGGGGCCGCACACCGCACCAAGCAAGGAGACCTTGTGTCCGTTTCCTCTGTTTCCGCCCGTCGTCTCACCGCCGTCGCGATCGTCGCCGCCGCTGTGACCGGAGCGGCGACACTGCCGGCGTCGGCCGCCGCCGCCTCGCGTCCGAACCGGCCGCAGGTGGAGATCAGCCGCGTGCAGTACGACGCACCGGGTCGGGACGACCGCTCGGCCTTCTCCCTGAACAAGGAGTGGGTGGAGCTGACGAACACCACCCGTCACGCCGTCAACCTGGACGGGTGGACGCTCTCCGACGACCGCGGCGACAAGTACACCTTCCGCCACTACCGGCTGGCCCCGCGCTCCACGGTGCGCGTCCACACCGGTTTCGGCCGTGACACCCGCACCGACCTGTACCAGGACCGCCGTCGCGAGGTGTGGGACAACCGCTCCGACACCGCCACCCTGCGCGACGACCACGGCCGTCGCGTGGACCAGGAGTCCTGGGGTCACAACCGTCACCACGGCGACGACCGCCACCACGGCAACGACCGCCACCACGGCGACGACCGTCACCACGGCAACGACCGTCACCACGGCGACCGCCGCTGACCCGGTCCCCTCACGCGCGGCGCGCCCGACCCCTTCCGGGGCGGGCGCGTCGCCGTGTCATGCCGCGGAATTCCCCGCGGTCCGTGCTCAGTTGGTGAAGACGATGTACTTCCAGGCGCCGTGCGTCGTCGCGTTGACGTTGTCGCCGGACGAGCCGTCGATGTACGACGAGCGGATCCGGGCGCGGATGCCCGCCTCGCGCGGCGCCTCCAGCGTGACGGCCGACTTCCCGTTGGGGCCCACCGGGAAGTACTGGGACCCGGAGTCGTACCAGGAGCCCTGGTAGTAGACCTGGACCTGCAGGCGCTGCTGGCGGCCGGCGTAGTAGTTCATGGTCGTGGTGAACAACGGGTCGGTGTTCTTGCGGAAGTAGGAGTACGTCGTGGAGCCGATCCGCGCCGTCTTGTAGTGCCGGGAGACGGCGGTCGAGACCTTCGCGTAGGCGCCCGCGGTGGACTTCGCCGTCTTGTCGGCGCTGCGCGCGTCGCCCGCGAAGACGGCGGTGACGGCCGTGTCGCGGGTCATGTCGACGACCACCGACAGGTTGCCCTGCGCGTTGACCCGGCCGTTCTTGACCAGCTTCTTCGGCTTGTCGGCGCCGGCGGGGTCGACGTAGATCGCCACCGTGCGGTTGCGGTACGTCGCGCCCAGGTGCGCCGTGAACGTGACGTCCTTGCCGTACGCGTACAGCTTGCCGTTGTTGGTGACGCTGAGCGCGGTCGCCTTGCGCGAGACGGCCACCACGTCGGAGCCCACGGTGGCCGCGTGACCGGCGTCGCCCGCGAAGAACACCCGGTAGGTGACCTTGCCGCCGGCGGGCGGCACGTCCGTGAACGCGAACGAGCCGTCGGCCTTGGTCTTGACCGGGGCGAGGACCTTGCCGCCCGGCGACTCGAGGTCCGCCCGGGTCACCTTGAGGGCGGTGCCGGCCGGAAGCGGCGTCGCCGAGGTCAGGCGGCCGGTGACGGTGAGCTGCTTGGCGCGTTCCGCCTTGACCGGAGCCGTCACCTTCAGCGCCGGAGCCTCCTTGGTCGGGTCCGTCAGCGCGCGCAGGGTGAAGACGCCCGCGGTGTTCACGGAGACCGCGAACACCCGGCTGCTGTCCGGCGCCCAGGCCAGCGCGCCGTCGACGAGGGTGTCGGCGCCGCTGCTGTCACCGGTGTTGGGGAAGTCGTACTCGCGCACCGGCGTCGTCGCGCCCGGCCGGATGACGTGGACGTCGGGCTCGTACCAGGAGAAGCTGCCGCCCGCGACGCTGCCGTCGGGGGCGACCCGCACGGCGTTCGGGTACGCGTCGATGGCGTAACCGGGCTGCTCGGCGAGGTCGGCGGCCGAGTAGGCGCCGATGCCGTAGGCGAAGTCGCGCGACCCCCACGAGGTCAGGACCTGCTTGCCGTCGGGCGTCAGGTCCAGCTGCTTCACGGTGGTGTCCATGTCGCCCTTGGCGCGCAGCACGGCGCCGTCGGCCGTCACGTCGTAGACGGCGAGTCCGCCGCCTGCGCCGGCCACCAGGACGCCCGGGTCGTCCGGGTCGGCGCCCAGCAGCGTCGTGCCGCCGAAGAAACCGACGTCCCCGCGCTGGGCGAGGTGGACGACGGGCTCGGCGCCGGAGACGTCGAGCGAGCCGAAGTCGGAGCCGTAGCCGAACCAGATCCGGCCGTCGACCACTTCCAGGTCGCCCGGAGCCGCACCCACCGGGTAGCCGGCGGTCTCGGTGTACGTCCCCGTGTCCACCGAGACGATCCTGCTGCCGTTCGTGACGGCCGCGTACACGTGCCCGGAGTCGGCGGACAGCGCGAGGCCGCTCACCCCGGACAGCCCGGTCAGGGTCGCCTTGACGGCGCCCGCGTAGTCGGTGACGACGATCTTGCCGCCGCGCGGGTCGGAGACGTAGACCCGCTGGTGGGCGCCGTCGACGACCATGTCGCCGACCGACTCCACCGGAAGGACGTTGGCGGAGTCGGCCACGGCCACTCCCGCCGAACCCGCGGCGAGTACCGCGGAGCTGAGGACGACCGCGAGCGTCGTCGCGGCCGAGATGCTGCGCCTGCGCACAGAAATGGGAACCCCCAGGAAAAGAGCCCGGTGTGTCCGCCGGGCGTGATGAGACGCCTGCGTCCCCCCTTCGCACCCGCAGCGGGCGCGTGAACGCGGCAGAGCAGCAGCGTATGGCATGCCAATGACAACAGGGGACGGGATTTCCGCGCTTCCCGGGACGCTTACCGGACAATCCCGCTCGCGCGCCCGGCGGCGCCCTCGCTAGCGTGCCGGGCATGACGACCACCGGCGCCCACCCCCGCTTCGCCCGGGCCCTGAGCGAGCTCGGCCTCGACGAGCTGACCCCGCGCGTCCGCCGCTTCCCCGACGCGACCCGCACCGCCGCCGAGGCCGCCGCCGCGATCGGCTGCGAACCGGCCGAGATCTGCAAGTCCCTCGTCTTCGCGGCGGACGGCGCGCCGGTCCTCGTGCTGATGGACGGGGCCTCCCGGGTCGACGTCGAGCGCGTGCGGGAGGAACTCGGCGCGCAGCGCGTGACGAGGGCGGCCGCAGACGTCGTGCGGGAGACGACGGGGTACGCGATCGGCGGGGTGCCGCCCTTCGGGCACCGCACGCGCACGCGTGTCCTCGCCGACCGGGGCCTCCTGGCGCACGGCGTCGTCTGGGTGCGGCCGGCGATCCGCACGCCGTCTTCCCCATCGCCCCCGACGCCCTGATCCAGCACGCCGGCGCGGACCTCGTGGACGTCCGCGAACGCACCGCGTGACCCCGCTGGTCACCGCCGCCGTCCTGCTCGCCGCCGTCACCCACGCCGGCTGGAACGCCATCGCGCACCGGATCACCGACAAGCTCGCCGGTTTCGCGCTCATCGCCGGCGGCGGCATGCTCATCGGCGTCGCGCTCGCGCCCTTCACCGCGTTCCCGGCGGCGCGCGCCTGGCCGTGCCTGCTGTGCTCCGCGGTGATCCACATCGTCTATTACGCGCTGCTCATGCGCGCGTTCCGGCTCGGCGACTTCGGGCAGGCCTACCCGCTGGCACGCGGCTCCGCGCCCCTCGTCGTCACCGTCCTCGCCGCCGTCTTCGCGCACGAGACGCCGGACGGCCCGGCGGCCGCCGGGATCGCGCTGTCCTGCGCGGGGCTGACCGGCGTCGCCCTCTGGGGGCTGCGCGGGCGGCGACCCGACCGGGC